>JBCBCD010000704.1:0-4289 GCA_038530915.1 Bacteroidota bacterium | reverse complement strand
CGGACGAGGACAAAAAATAGCTGCTGTATTGGCTTTCAATGAGTTGCCAAGCATTCATTGAGGAGTTTTTAAACAACTTCAATGTAAATATTTCCTTTTTGCATGAAAAATTCAATGGATAAAGCTATGCAGTATCTTATGAAGTTGGGCATTTTAGAGTGGAGTTACTTCATACAATATTAGCTTATATAAAACTTTCTAGGCTTAAACGCCTATTTATTAGAACTTTAAAGTTTAAATTGCTATCTCTAGTTTTAAACCGATTTTTTATCAATAAAACCATTTTTACTATAAATTAAAATTGTATGAAAAAGTCAATCACCTTATTTGTTGTTTTGGCCTTTGCTTTAATGGCCTGTGAAACGAGCACTACGGAAAGTGTAGAAGAAGAAACAAGCGCAGTTTCAGCAGAAGAGACAGTAGCAAAACCTGATTATGCAATCGTTATTCATGGTGGGGCAGGTACTATTTTGAAGGAAAATATGACTCCTGAAATGGAAGCAGATTATAGGTCAGCTCTGAATGAAGCCTTGAATATTGGTGAAGAAATACTTAAAGCGGGTGGAAAAAGCATTGATGCAGTTACCCAAACTATTATGTACCTTGAAGATTCACCACTTTTTAATGCAGGAAAGGGTTCTGTTTTTACCCATGAAGAAAAAAATGAACTGGATGCTGCCATAATGAATGGTGCTGATCTGAATGCCGGTACTGTAGCAGGTTTGACCACTATAAAAAATCCAATTACTGCGGCTAAAGCCATCATGGAAAACTCCAAGCACGTCATGTTGATTGGAGCTGGTGCGGAAGAATTCGCTCAGGAACAAAAGTTGGAGCAAGTAGATCCAAGTTACTTCTTCACTCAAAGAAGATGGGATGCCATTCAGCAAATATTGAACCCTGATGAAACCAAACCATTGGGTTATGTGGATAATACCGCAGATCACAAATTTGGAACAGTGGGTTGTGTGGCACTCGATAAAACCGGAAATATTGTTGCTGGTACTTCTACCGGAGGTATGACCAATAAGCGTTACGGTAGAGTAGGGGATGTGCCTATTATTGGAGCAGGTACCTATGCAAATAATACTACCTGTGGTGTTTCTGCAACAGGGCACGGCGAGTTCTTTATCAGATATACTGTAGCTCATGATATTTCTGCTTTGATGGATTACGCAGATATGAGCCTACAAGAAGCATCTGATGAAGTAGTTATGAAAAAATTAGTTGAAGCTGAAGGGAGTGGTGGAATCATAGCTATCGATCACAATGGCAATGTGTCTATGACATTTAATTCTGCAGGTATGTACCGTGGTTACGCAAAACCAAATGAGAGAGTGGTAGCAATCTATAAAAACGAGTAAATTTTGAGGGTTTAGAAGGTTAGAGGGTTAAGGTTTAATCTTTTCAACTAACCTTCTAAACGCTAACCTTCTAAACTAAAAGTATAATACCGACCTTAAAGCATCCACACTTTCGATCGATCGATCGACTGGTTCAAAAACCAGCCTGTTCTCATCGAAATCTTTAAAATTAGCCATAGCCAATTCGTCATCTTCAGTGACTATCCAAAGTTTGTAATCTTCTGCATTGAGTTTTGGTAAGGGAGTAAACTCATCTGCGTAGATTTGATAGATGGTATTGGTTTTTCTATTGGCTAAAAAAGTAGTTGTGGCCTTAATAGGCTTTCCTTTTTGATTAACCAGCTTTACGGGATTTGCTTCAGTTGACGGTGGAATAGGTCTGTCGCAATTCCATATACCCAGTTCATCTATGGTAAAACGATTGATGATTTTGAAGGTAATCAATTCATCTTTCGTTAATCTTCCTTGTTGTACCAATCTATCTATAGCACCAAACAATTCTTGTAATTGATCGTCTTTAGCAGTTTGCTGTTCACTTATAATTGCTGCTGAATTATCTGCTAATAATTGGGTGCGGTTTGAAATGGCTTCATTATACACTTTTAATTCCTCTTCATATTTTGTAGTGGCGGCCTCGTAAGCTGTTTCACTTAGAACAGGTCTTACGAAAATGCTATACTGCTCTCCATCTACAGTAGGCATCAGTTCAAAGGTATTTTTGTCAACCAGATTAATAGTCAGTTCTTCCGCTACACTACGGAGTTTTTCTTCTGCGTCTGAAGAAGTATTTGGAGTAATTTCCCAGATAATACCTTCAAGTTGTGAGTTAATCTGATTTAATTGTTCTTTTGCCCCTGGGCCAAAATTCGCTTCGATATCTTGCAGAACTATGTCTAAAGTGTTGTATTCCTCATTTCTTCCAATAGGTTGCTGAGGTTTTTGTGGCAATGGATATTGGCGATTAAGTGCCTCAATTTGTTGATTGTAATTGCCACTGATAATGGACAATTGCTCTGTGTATTCATCCATTAGTTGAGCGATAGCAGGATTGACATTTACATTTTTTGTAAATACTACTTCGATATTATCCTTTCCCCTGTATTCCCATTTTCTTTCCTGCTCATTCAACTTATAAACATTGAATTTGGGCAATTGAAGATTAGATGCAGGAAGTGTAAGAGTAGAATAAAGCTCGATTTCTAATTCTTTACCAGGTGACATGGCCAGAGTCTGGTCATTTGAAGCGGTTATTTCGATCATACCTGCAGATTCCAATTGGTAACGCTGTCCAGCTGAATCATAATGCATAGGAATTCCGGAAAGGAAGAAATCCACAAAATCATGCATCTCTTTAAACTCAAGATTGACATTGGATGAATTACCAGAAAAAGCTGACGGTGGGATAATGATCTTAGAACCGCTTTCAAATTGTAAAGTATCGCTCGATAAAGTATTAATATTAGTAGTGTTAGAAGGAATTTTTAGATCCGTCAATGGTGGATTGACATATTTTTGTGCAGCAAAATGAGCTACTGCATTTTGCTCATACTTTTGGGCATCGAAATCATCTTGTGAAAAAATGAAATAGAGACCCAGGAATAATACAATACTTGCAGCAGCAGCCATAGTAGCTAATCTGGGCAAATTGATTATTCTTGCTCCGGACTGGGTTGATTCAGGAGCAGTTTGCTGTTCCATTTTATGTATAAGAGCATCGAAATCCATGTGTTTTTCAATGTCACCCCTATTAAGTGGATCAGGGTCAATATGAAAATTGTAGTTTTTGCTCATATCATTCTGTTTGCTATTCCCGCAGGAAAATATTTTACAAACTTCATGTCTTCATCTTTTTTTGCAGTCTGTCTACAGCACGATAAGTTCTCATTTTAGCATTAGCCTCAGTAATTTCAAGAATTGCAGCTATCTCTTTAAAGGATCTTTTTTCAAAAAAACGCATTTCGATCATGTTCAGATCCTTAGGTTTCAATTGGTCAAGAGCAGAAAGCAATTCTTGTCTTGTCTGTTCAGTAAAAATGTTCTGATCAGAACTTTCCTCATACAGTGTGGGAAGTTGGGAAGATTCAATACTAACAACGCGTGTTTTCTTTTTACTTCTAAAGTGAGAGGCTACTTCATTCATGGCAATTCTGAATAGCCAAGCCGAAAACGGAACACCGCGATTTTCGTATTTTTTGATGTTTTCCAAAGCTCTAATGAATACTATAGAGCACAACTCCGCAGTAAGCGTTTCGTCTGCCGTTCTTTGATAGACAAAGCGAAACACATCTTCATAATACCTTTTATAAAGAGGACTAAAACGGGTAGTGTCTTTTTGGGCAGCCTGAATTTCGTTCCATTCTGCCTCCAGTTCGAGTTTGGAAACCTCTTGCGAAGGATTCATTCTGGCTATTTTAGCGATCTTAATATTGGATTGCATTCTAGTCAACATCTACCGTTTATTATCCCTTTCAATGTTTTGAAACGAATTTCTAATTCACTTCTAGTTAAATAACGGCAGGTAGCGAGAAAGTAACAATATTTATTGAAAAAGCTTAATATTAGTTTTAACATCCTTAAAAAAATTCTATGGAAAGCCTTATTTTAAGCATATCTCGAGCTTTAAAAGCAAAGTGTTAAATCATAAACTTTTAAACCCTTAAACTTTTTTTATGCAACTTATCGAATACAAAGTGAATGTACCGGTGGAGGTCAAAGCTGTGATCGATTTGTTTAAAGATGCCGGACTAGATCGCCCCATAACTGATCCAGCCTGCATTCAGCAAATGATAGAAAACGCCAACTTAATCGTAAGTGCCTGGGATGGAGAACAATTAATCGGTTTAGCTCGATCCTTGACCGACTTCTGCTATTGTACCTATTTGTCTGATATCGCTGTAAAAAAAGATTATCAAAAACAGAAAATCG
>JBCBCD010000703.1:0-4294 GCA_038530915.1 Bacteroidota bacterium | reverse complement strand
ACCCATCCTTGAATGGTTGCCAAAATATAATTCGTCCTTATTAAAAGGAGATCTTTCTGCTGGCCTTACAGTAGGTGTGATGTTGATCCCTCAAGGCATGGCTTATGCCATGATTGCGGGTTTGCCTCCCATATATGGATTGTATGCATCTACTATACCTTTAATATTGTATGCCATATTTGGCACAAGTCGTCAATTAGCTGTTGGTCCTGTAGCTATGGTCTCTCTACTTACAGCGGCAGGTATAGGGACGATGGCAGAAGGAGGTACTGAACTATATATCAAGTTGGCTATCCTATTGGCTTTAATGGTTGGTGTGATACAACTTGCATTAGGATTGTTTAGATTGGGATTTCTGGTCAACTTCTTATCTCATCCTGTTATTAGTGGATTTACATCAGCTGCAGCTTTAATTATAGGCTTTTCACAATTGAAACACTTATTAGGTGTAGATATAGCGCGCAGTCATCATGTACATGAGATTTTACTTCAAGCATTAGAGCAATTTGGATCTATCAACTGGTCTACCTTTACAGTAGGCATGCTTGGAATTGTATTAATTATTACTGTAAAAAGGGTCAATCGATCCATACCGGGGCCTTTGTTGGCCGTTGTCTTTGGTATTCTTTCAGTCTGGATGCTTGGCTTGACCAATCAGGGGGTAAAAATAGTGGGTGAAATTCCTAATGGCTTACCTAAAATGGGACTCCCTCAATTTTCACTAGATGACTTAAGCGTACTTTTACCAATTGCATTGACTATTTCATTGGTTTCTTTCATGGAAAGTATTGCTGTTGCAAAAGCCATACAAGCAAAGCATAAAAATTATAAAGTCATTCCCAACCAAGAATTGATTGGCTTAGGTATAGCCAATATCGGTGGTTCGTTCTTTCAATCTTATACTGTCACAGGTGGTTTTTCCAGAACAGCCGTAAATGATCAGGCAGGAGCAAAAACAGGTTTAGCATCCATTATAAGTGCCGCATTAATCATACTAACACTGCTCTTTCTTACTCCTTTATTCTTTTATTTACCCAAAGCCATACTTGCTTCAGTAATTATGGTGGCGGTATTTGGCTTAATAGATTACAAGGAGGCCATTCATTTGTGGAAAACCAATAGGACGGACTTTGCAATGTTGGTCGTTACTTTTATTGCCACTCTGAGCCTGGGTATAGAACAAGGTATTGGAGTTGGAGTTATTTTATCCTTGGTAATGGTCATTTTTAGAACTACTCGTCCACACTATGCGCTCTTAGGTAAAATACCCGGGACCAACTTTTACCGCAATTTAGAACGTTTTGATACACTTGAAAAAAGAGAAGATCTGATAATCATACGATTTGATGCTCAACTCTATTTTGCCAATATTGCCTATTTCAAAGAAGTCATTCATGAATCCTTAAAAAAGGGAAAGGGCAAAGTAAAAGCATTAATCATTGCTGCAGAAAGTATCAATTATGTTGATAGTAGTGCGATGCATGCTTTAGAAGAGATAATTACAGACGCTCAAAATGAAAATATCAAAGTTCTATTTTCAGGGGTAAAAGGTCCAATAAGAGATGCTATGAAGAAAGCCCATTTGGTAGAAAAAGTAGGTGAAACTCATTTCTTCTTAAGCATACAGGATGCAGTGAATCATTTGGATCATAAATCGGTCTATTCAAATGGAGAAATGGTCCCATTTATTCTCCAAAACAATTAAAATAGTTTTGCATAGCAGTAAAGTGGTTTTCTTCTTGACGAAGCAATAAGGAGAAATCATCAATTAAAAAATGCCAGATTTCACATTCATGAGATCTGGCATTTTTCTTTAATATTTAAATTTATTGTTATTTTGGAAATCCAATTAAGTCAGTACTACGACAAGTCCCCCCCTCAATTGGTTCAATAAAATGCAGAATACAGGAAATGCAATATTGAATACAGTATTAATTTTTTTTATATACTACTTTGATGTCATGAATTTGTTAAGACGTACCTGATATACGACCAAAATGTGCATTCTATAAATTAACCAAATATTTTTCTTTCATGACGAGAATTCTAACCATTGCCCTAGCAGCTTTTGCTGTTATGTTATTTCAACCTCAAAACCTACACAGCCAATGTGACGTTAATGGAGGAACATTAACAACTGACACAGGAACTACTGACATTACTATTTGTACCGGAGACGGGAACCCAGATCCATTTGAAACTATTCTTACCGACGCACAAGGAGAAAATTCTGCTTATTTTACTACAGATGAAAACGGAAATATTCTTGCTTTTCCTTACAGACCACCATTTAATTTTGAACGTACAGGTAGTGGTACCACTTTGTTGTATCACATCAGCTTCGTTAATGGAGTAATGGGAATTAAAAGAGGAAATAATATTGCTGATATTGATGGATGTCATGCCTTATCCAATCCAATTACTGTCACTAAACTGGGAGTAGATGGAGGTAAACTTTCCACTGCAGATGGAGATCGTTTTGTAACGATCTGTGCAGGTGATGGTCAAAGTGATGCTTTTGATGTAACACTTACTGACACCGAAGGTAGCAACTCTGCATGGGTGATTACGGATGATGCCTTAAACATTTTAGCATTGCCTGCTGCTCCACCATTTGATTTAGATGGTGCTGGAGCTGGTGTTTGTTTAATTTGGCACGTAAGCTTTGAAGACCTTAATGGAGCTGAAGTGGGTGCTAATGTAGCAGACCTTACAGGATGTTTTGACATTTCAAACTTCATAGAAGTTACACGTGAAAACCCGGTTGGTGGTAACCTGACTACTGCTGGTGGTATGACTGAAAAAGAAATTTGTGCCGGCGATGGCGAGAGTGATGCTTTCGATGTAATTCTAGATGGAGAGCAAGGCTCTAATTCTGCATGGGTGATTACGGATGATGCCTTAAACATTTTAGCATTACCCGCTGCTCCACCATTCGACTTAGAAGGTGCTGGTCCTGGTACCTGCTTGATTTGGCACTTAAGCTTCGAAGATGTAATGGGTGCTGCTGTAGGAGCCAACGCTGGTGATTTAGAAGGTTGTTTCAGCTTATCTAACGCTATTACAGTGGTTAGAAATCAACCTGAAGGTGGTAATTTGACTACTTCTGGTGGCATGACTGAAAAAACGATCTGTGCAGGTGATGGCGAAAGCGATGCTTTTGATGTAATACTTACAGATAATGTAGGACCTAATACAGCTTGGGTAATTACAGATGATGCTTTAAATATTTTAGCATTGCCTGCTGCCCCACCATTTGATTTGGAAGAAGCCGGTGATGGTACTTGCCTAATTTGGCATTTGAGTTTCTATGGAGATATTACTGGTGCTGAAATGGGTGCCAATGCAGCTGACCTTGAAGGCTGCTTCAGTTTATCCAACCCTATTACCGTTTATAGAGAAGGTATCAACGGTGGTGATTTGACATTAATGGGTGGAGGCACTGAAGTAAACATTTGCTCCGGTGACGGCAACCCAAATGCAGTAGACGTAACTTTAGAAAATGCGGAAGGATCTAATATGGCTTGGGTACAAACCGATGAAAATGGTATCATCTTAGGTTTCCCATTCAAGCCACCATTTGATTTGGATAATGGTGAAGGAGGAGTTACGCTTCTTTACAATGTAAGCTTTGAAGATGGCGTGATGGGAATAGAGAGGGGCTTGAGCATCTTCGATTTAGAAGGCTGTCACGATCTTTCGAATCCACTTACTGTAAATAGGATTGAATTTACTGAACCTATCAATGGTGGTGAGATTGCTTTAGTAAGTGGTGGAGCGGATACGACTATTTGTGCAGGTGATGGTAGCGATGACTTAATCGATGTTACACTCACAGGCAATACAGGGCCTAATTCTGCTTGGGTCATTACAGACGATGCTTTGAATATTTTGGCACTTCCTGATGCACCACCATTTAACTTGGAAGGTGCAGGGCCTGGTACTTGTCTAATCTGGCACTTGAGTTTTAACGACGGAATCGTCGGAGCTGAAATGGGTGCCAATGCCGCTAATTTGCAAGGTTGTTTTGATCTTTCTAACCCTATTACTGTCGTAAGAAATAGTGCAGAGGGTGGTGAAATCGCATTATTAAGCGGTGGAGCGGATACGACTATCTGTGCGGGCGACGGCAGTGATGACTTAATCGATGTAACTGTTACCGGAGCAGAAGGTGATAACTTCGCTTGGGTAATTACGGATGATAGCTTGAATATTTTAGCGCTTCCTGATGCACCCCCTTTCAATCTCGAAGGTGCAGGTGATGGTACTTGTTTGATTTGGTACCTAGCTTTCT
>JBCBCD010000702.1:0-4301 GCA_038530915.1 Bacteroidota bacterium | reverse complement strand
ATAGTTTAATCGTTTTAAAAAAATATTCTTTCGATTAAACATCAATTAGCCAAATATTTAATTATGTATATACATCTTTTCATGCACATCATTGTACAACTGATCTATCAATATCATATGTGGTAGTGTAACAATAGAAATGAAGATGAATAACAACCCTATTTCAATTGTACCCATAAATTCAAATTGCATCCAAAACATTGCAGCCATCCCTACCAGCGCCAAGAGCGTAAAAGGCAGGGTGTCCTTTACGTATTTACCAATGCTGTAAACAGCTTTTCTTTCCCGAAAAAACTTAACCTGGTCCATTACGGAGCTTAATGAGTGCCATAGCACGAAGTAAACCGCAAAACCTAATAATACTGGTGTCAAATAAAACACCGCTCCCAGAATGACCAAATTGAGTATCTCTTCAAAGAAGGCTCGAACACCTAAGCGTTTGCTTAAAACCAAACCAAACGCCAACAATAAATTTGCTGCAAAAAGTCCAATTACCATCCCCCAGCGCCAGCCCAGAGCTATATCTGGCGGGGATTGGCGTACAATGTCTTGGATGATAGGCTGCGTATTGTCGTAGTTGAATACTACAGGAGAGACAATAACATACGCACCCCACAAGAAGTAATAAATACTTCCCAATATCTTTGAATTAAATGGGACATAATTCCAATTGGATTGTCCGAAGTGGTAAGCTGAAAGGAGAAGAAATAAAAAGAAGGAAACGACAGGTAGTTTCCACCATAGTAAAGCGTAAACTCCTATCAATAATAAATAATAAATATAGAAATAAACCATTTTGCGAGCACCAAGAAAGGGCTTCGCTAAATTGCGGAATATCAAATGATCAGTTGCTCCATGAGGGATGCCTATCAAACTAATAAACAAAACCGCCAGTATCAATTCCCACTGGAACAACAAGTCTGGAAATAGAAATCCCATCAAAGCGATGATCACCGCTATGATTTGTATTGTTCTGTACAATAATGGATATCTATTTGCCATTGTTATATTCTTTTAACTGTTACTTCTTGTATAGTAGCAGCTTTTGTATTCTTTGTTTTATCCTGAAAGTAAACTTCCCAGATTGCTCTGAAAAAAGGCCACTTTGGCAGCATTAAAAAGATTCTTATTTCTTGTGCCAGGCTCGCATTTTCATCTAAGAAAGTCAGAATGCGATCCATTTTATTATTGTAGAACAATCTATCAAAAATTGGTTTAGATTGATCTCCATAAAATTCAAGGATATTTAAGAGTAAACGGTCATAAAAACGATACCGTTTCTTTGTTAACAAGGATCCCAAGGGAGATAGACCTTGTTTTAGTTCCGATACTATTTGATCCGTTTGTTTCTGTATTCTCAAAAAGGCATAACCCGTAGTTGGCTTTACTGCGCCGCCCATGGTTCCAATAGGAACGATTCTTGAGCTTTGATGAACACTTAATGACTGCTCAGTCATTGGAATAACTCCATATTCTTTATTAAGAATCTCGTATTTTTTACCCGGCCAACATTTTTCTATATAAGTTGATAAAGCAAGTTCATAATCTTCTTTGGCTAAGGTGTGGCCTGAAAAGACCGTATATTCTACTAGCGCTTTATCAGTAGCGAAAGGTAAAACGTAAACAAACCTTGCATTTCCATGCTGAGGTGTTCTAAAATCCATCAAGGTAGCCGTAGAAAGGTCAAACAGTTTTTCTTCAAACTGTACTTCCCATCCCATGAAGTGTTGCAATTGATAAGAGCCCGGCTTCAGTAAACTTCTCACTTGCTGAAGGTGAAAACAAGCATCAAAAACATAATCTGCCTCGTAATACTTTCCATCTGCAACTACTTGTGCACCTCCTTGTATTGCATTGATATTTGAAACAGTTGCCTTAATGAATTCGAAATTCTTTCTCTTTCGAATAGCAGACAAAGTAAAATTGTAAAAATCAATACCACGGATTAACTTGTAGCGAAATCTACTCAGAGGAGTAACAACTGTTTTCTTGTCACTGGAATAAGCAAGTGAAGACCAGCTGTATTTGATGATAGAATCATAAGGAGTCTCTTTGTCAGTCCAAAAACACCAAGTACGATCATTGGTATTCTTATCATCTTTGTCGATGATTAGAATATTTTTATGATTGAAATCCGGATCTTTGCTCAACTTATACGCCAAACTAAGACCAGCACAACCTGATCCAGCGATTATATAATCGTACTTTTTCATTTTGTTTACTAATGCACTTTTAATTTTCTCAGTACTTGACAATCAAAAATCCATTTTGTTCAACAGTATAATTATTTTTTTTTCAAAAAATTTAAGATAATTATTCTGCTTAGTTCGACAAGTATAAATATTTAGACGGTTTACAGTTGATTTACAAGGAAAAAAGAATCACATGCTAACAGATAAAAGCGTAAAAAGGACAAAAGCCCATATCTCCAGATCTGCTATAGAAAGACTTTATATATCCATGAGGCATTTGTTTACGCGGGGAGCTTACAAACCTCTTGGAGTATCCGGTGAATCTATGATAGAAGCACTACGCACTTTAAATCCTGAGATTTATGGAACCATAAATGATCCTGAAAAGGTTGAATTAAATGGCCTTTTTTATGTATTCCAGCGACTACCAAAAGGTATTGAAGAATGTAGGTTCATCAAATTAATCTCTAAAGAAGGATTTGAAAACTCTCAGTTTGAGCCTATTATCCCCCCTAAAAGACGAAGGAACAGCTACAGAATTGATACAGAAGAAATGCATATTGAAATGACGAGAGGAAGAAGCGATATATACGACATCTTGACTCATTTGACTTTCTTATATGTGGAGAGTGAAAAGATTCGACGCAACAGTGAAGGGTCAAAAGGGGAGAAACAAAGAGAATGGAAAAAATTAGAAGAAATCGTTGAATTGGAAAGTACTGGTCAGGATTTCAATTCCGAAGTTGCCTATACTTACTTAAGTACCTTATTGGGTAGGACTTATGAAGATACTGTAGCTGCCTGTAAACGTTTTGCAAAAGACCCTAATGTGAATAGTATCTTTCACATCACCTATTGGTTGGGAAAGATATCCACGGAAGAACATGAAAAAGACATATGTCGTGAGATTAGCTTTTCATCAGCACTAAGAGAACGCATTGGACATCATCATTATGGAGAGTTGTGGGCCGACAAAATAAAGACCTATTTATATGAAGAAGAATTGCTGCAAAGACCTATCCATATCATAAGTGCCAATTTACACAGTGTGATGAATAGCCTTTTTGGCTCGGTAGCCCTAAATAACAAAGTGGATTATGATGATATAGAAGATCTTGCCGGCAAACTTTCTGAAGATCAATATAATAGATTGCGACAACAAGTACATAAGGTAGCTACAAAGCATGGAATGCACGAAATATATGATACAAGTGGTACCAATATTGCTGTTCAAATTTTTGATTCCAGTAAATTCCCATTGGAAAAGTTAGCCAAAGAACTCCAAGTTGATCCAGCACATGTTCGAAAGAATAAACCACTCATCTTAGTCATGGATTATGCTTTTGGAGAACAGGCATTTGAAACTTTAGATGAATTACTCAAACCTTTTGAAACCGGCAATGAAAGGATCCC
Organism: Bacteroidota bacterium; assembly: GCA_038530915.1. Classification (GTDB taxonomy): domain Bacteria; phylum Bacteroidota; class Bacteroidia; order Chitinophagales; family Saprospiraceae; genus JANQPA01. The sequence goes on along the minus strand of JBCBCD010000702.1, from coordinate 696 downwards.
TCTGAATGTAGAATCTATTTCTATTATGGGAAAAGCAGGCATACTGCAAGGTGGCAAAGGAGACATTATGGTACCCACTGCACATGTCATGGAAGGTTCCGGAGATAACTATCCATTTATTAATGCTTTTACTTCTGCTGATTTTGAGGGTAATGGCTTAGGTGTATATGAGGGGCCTATGATTACAGTTTTAGGTACTTCCTTGCAAAACAAAGATATCTTAAGGTACTTTCTAAAATCATCCTGGAGAGGTATTGGACTTGAGATGGAAGGTTCCCACTACCAAAAAGCCATTCAATCTGCTTCTAAAATAAGAAAAAGCATTAGTGCTGATGTTAAATTGAGATATGCTTATTATGCCTCTGATAATCCTTTAGAAACCGGAAGCACACTGGCATCAGGAGGCCTGGGCAGAGATGGCGTGAAGCCTACTTATTTGATTACGCTGAAGATTTTGAATGACATACTATCATAGGTCATGGGTCATGGGTCATGGGTCATGGGTGATGATAGGTTATTTTCTAATCATCAGACTGCCATATTTACGAAAAAAAAAGAGTCTGTTAAGAAAAAAGGTGAGGGTACCAATAGCGAGGTTTAAGATTCCCCAGAGGCTTTCCATGGGTTGGTCGATGATCAGGTAGATAACAATCCAACTGCTGATGGCCAGATAAGCTATTTGAAGCCAGGGGTAAA
>JBCBCD010000701.1:0-4310 GCA_038530915.1 Bacteroidota bacterium | reverse complement strand
TACCTGGACGGATGGCATTGCTTCTGGTATAAGGAGAAGGTCTTAAAGCATTAATACCAGTAGTATCCGCTAAAGTAACTGCGATCACCCCATCATTAGTATCACCACAAGTAAGGTCTCTGGTCTGTGTTAGATCTAAAATTAAATCTAAAGCTGTCGGTTCATCTATTTCTACTCGCTGGGTCTTACTACAACCATTCGCATCTGTAATGATTAAGTTGTAAGTACCTGCTACCAAATCCGTCAAAGCATTGGTCATATCTCCGGTCTCTACCCAGTTAAATGTAAATCCACCAGCACCTCCGCTTACATTTACTGTAACGGCACCGTCATCAAATCCATTACAGGTAATGGGTGATACATCAGGAGTCACATCAATACTTGGCGGACTAGGTACCTGCACAGAATCGATTAAGAAACAACCCACTGCATCAGTAACCGTAATACTTTGGAAGCCAGCACACAATTGTACCGCTCTTGAACTAGTAGCATCTAAATCTGTCTCACCTGTCTCCCAACTAAAGGAGAATATACCCGTAACATTAGGGTCTGTGTAGGAAGCTATGGCTGTTAGTGCTCCATCGCAAGTGCCTTCAAAACAACTGACATCCACCGTATCCATATAGGCCAATTGAATCGCCGGAGGGTCTTCTACTATAGCTGAAGAAGAAACAGCCTCACAATTGTTGGCATCCACAACGGTAACACTATATGTGCCTGCTGCCAGGCCAGGATATAAATTAAAGGTGGTAGTATCATTTTGTGGTTGATTGTCCCAGATGTAGGTATACGGCGTAGAACCTCCCGAAGCAAATACCGTCAGACTACCATCGCTATCTCCAGGACAGGAAGGTGTTTGACTGTTGATACTATCAATTAATAATGGATCAGGAGCTATGACAAAACCAGTACCTACCGCAATACAGCCATCCGAAGCACTAACCGTTACATTATATTGTCCGGCCGCAAGGTTCGTAATTTGAGTGCCTGTTTGACCATTACTCCACTGGAAGCCTGTAATGGGGGCGGCTTGAGGTTGCGCTTCTACCATCAGAACTCCATTCTGATCATCTGCACAGACTAAATTGAAGTTATCCAGACTGGTAATTAATGGAGGATCTAATAGGCCGACTTGAGCTTCTATGGAATCTATACAACCGTTAGCATCCGTCATAATGATCTTGTAAGTTCCTGCAATCAAGTTATTGCCAATAGAATCTGTTTCTGCTGCTATCAAACTATCAGCTGTCAAAGTATCATTGGATAAATAGATCCATTCATAAGCATAAGGATAAGTCCCTCCTATTGCTCCTATAATAACTTCCCCATCATTACCAGGCGTACAGCTTTCCAGTGTTGTACTTTCTACTGTTAATTCTATCGAATCAGGTTGTCCAACCGTAAATGTATCGATAAAGGCACAAGCTGCAGCTCCGGCATCAGTCAAGGTAACAAAATAATCACCAGGAGCCAGATTAGACAATTCACTCGTTAAGTCATCAAAAGTAATTTGACTAGGTGGATCTGTAAATGGACCATCCCAATCAAATGAAAAAGGAGGAATGGGTTGATTAGAAGTTCCTGTTACAAATATGCTACCACTGTTTTCATTAAAACAAGCAGCATCATTAACGATTGGATTTAAACTTAATGTTTTTTCATTTCTAATCTCAAAGCTATTAAGTCCTTCACAACCATTGTCATCTATTACAGTAACAGCATAGATACCTGCTGCAAGATTAGTAGGCTGACTATTAATACCCGTTCCATTAAATACTTCCAATCCAGCTTGCCAATTGAATGTAAAGGGTGCAGTACCTCCTACTGGTGCTAAGTCCAAAGAACCATCTTCTACACCTGAACAAGTGGCATCATCTATCGTGGCATTTAATTCTAGTAAAGGCGGATCAGCCATAGTTCCACTCGCAAAAGCTTCACAACCCCGACTATCTACCACTGTTACCGCATAGAAACCCGCTGGCACGCTATCTAAGACAGGTGTATTTTCATTGGTTACATTCCAGGTAAAAGTATATTCAGAAGTATCAGGATTATTTAATATGGATGTTCCTACTATTAATTCGGCTTCAACCATACCTGTACTTTCTCCAGTACAATTGGGCAATATACTTCTTACGTTAACCCCTAAGCTGAGGGGAGAAAATATTGTTATGGTATCTATTCTAACACTAGGATCCGGCAAAGCTGCATCCGTAATTATGATTTCATAATCGCCTCCTTGTAAAGGACTGAATGTGGCGGATTGCCCATCTTGATTGATGGTTTGAGAATCAGTAAGGGGATTCATAGTGTTGATCTGTGTCCACTGCACCTGATACGGAGCTATCCCCCCTGCAATAGTAACTGTAAATCCTCCATCATTATCATTAAAACATTGAACCTCCTCAATCTCATAAGATGCAAATAGCGAATCTTCCGAAACGGATATGGCTCCATTGTTTAAAGTAAAACCAAGTTTCTCGTTGTTATTTGCATTTAATATTTCTATGGGTAAAGGTCTGCTTATAAAGTTAATTGGAGAGTCTTCACCAATGTCCCCATCTACACTAAAACAAATGTCAAACAGCACTGAGCCAGGAGGTAAGTTTACACCAGAGAATGCTGCATCAAACCAATTAAAAGTAACCAAACCTTCATCTATTCTTGATAATCCGAATGCTGAAGCATCTGTAAAGCCTAACAAACCATTATTGAAGTTGGTCACATCAACATAAGATAAAACGGTAGTATCCCAAGCAATAGTAGCTTGAAAACTTAAGATATCAGTAAAGCCATCGCCTATGGAAACACTTAAACAAGTGGTATCCCCTGGCAAGGCAGTTGTCTTTTCTATTTCAAAATCAACCGACTGGCAAGTTGTCATATCAATGGTGAAAGTTGTACCACAGCTGACTCCATCTTCCACAATTACATCGTATATACCGGGTTGTGGCACAAAAAACTCAATATCTTCATTATCTCTAGGCTTTAGTGTGGCCAATAACTCCCCTTGCACACTTGGATCAGTCTGTAAAACAATAGAGACATCATACCATGTTTTAGAATCATATTCCGGCAATCCCCCTTCTAACTGAAATACACCACCACAACCATTGTTTACATTTCCTATTGAGATATTCTTAGATTGAATTTCATTTAAGAAAACAATAGAAAAAGCCTCATCATTCCTCAAATTAACACAACCGCCAGCTACTCCGGCTGTATCCAATTCATATGTAAGGTTATCAAAATTATCAATGGTAAGGGGTGCGAAGAAAAATTGAGCCCACTCACCATTCTTAAAGGCGGTTTGTCGGGATCCATCATTAACAAAAGTGATGTTGCCTTCTATATCTCCGGCTTCTACCCAAATGCCTTCATCCTGAGTGACATTCATACCGTTTAGAACAATAGGGCTGGTTCTATTTAAGCAGATATCAGCTTGAATATCTCCCAAAGTAGGACCATTAAATCCTAATGTAGGTGGACAATCATAGTATGCATATACTATTCCCGCAGGAGTTAACAGATTGGGATCACCAGAAAGATTGGCAGTTCCCATATCGTGCAGAATTTCAATTTGATCATTGAAACAAAGATAGATTGTATCAGGAGTAACATTATTGCTTTGCCCTGTATGCACTCCAAAAGAAATGGTACCTGCATCAGAAAGGCATGCACTTTTTTCCCCTCTTTGCGGCAATGGTCCTTCAACCTTAATGTTTTTGACCGTCTGCGCACTTAAAATTCCAATGCCTAATGTGTAAATCAATGATAGAAGAAGCTTTCTAGCCATGCTTGAGCGTTTTATCCATAAAGTATAATCCCCATGTCTTGTAAGTAATGATCAAAATCAGAATTTGAAACTTATGCAGCTTCTTTTCTGTTCAGTTAATTACTTTAGAAAGGGGATTTTAATGATTGGTAATACATTCCAACTTTCAAAAAACGAAAGGCTAACTCAATTATTGCTAGCCTTAAAACGAAAACCGAATATAGGATAGTTAAAGCTTAATCTTGTAGGAAAAAGTCTCTTTTTATAAAAGAAAAAAAGCGTATTGCAATGCAACGGCCATATACGAAGAACAGTCAAACCTACGTGGATTGACTGTTCTTCGTATATGGCTATTGCGATGTTAAAAATTACATCAATTGTAAATTTTCTTTACAAAACCATTCATTCCATGACGCTTTAAACTAGTTCTATGTTGCTCCGCAGCCATTTCTGTTCCAAATTTTCCAGAAATTAGTTTGTAAACAACTTTTCCATTGACTTGATCAGAAACTATTTCAATTCGATTATAATGATT
>JBCBCD010000700.1:0-4319 GCA_038530915.1 Bacteroidota bacterium | reverse complement strand
GAAGCAACAGTTGAAGTCAAACCCTAATAATGCTAAGGCCAAGTCAATGTTGAATGAGTTGGAAAGAGTGGCAAAAGAATTGAATACTGCTGCTGGAAGATACATGCAGCCTATGTTGAATGCTCAATTGAGTTATTTGGCTTCAATGATAGATAGAGCAGATCAGCGGCCGGGCAAAGATGCTTTTGATAGATATGATGAACTTAAAAATAAGTTTGAAGAACTAGAAAGCTCTTGGAAGAAAATGGACAATAGCAGCTCTAGACGTTAAAAAGAAAACCGCAGAAGCGATGCTTCTGCGGTTTTCAAAAAATAAAAACTAGGCTGTCGAACCTGAAAGGTGAGACAGCCATAAATCAAATAGATTATCTCAACGTAATATTCTCGTAATATCTCTTGTAAGGAGTTTCAATTACTACAACATAGTCTCCTCTTCTAAACTGCTTCATATTGTAGCGTTTCTCAACCTTGAATACATTCTTAATATCATCAGCAAAGACAATACTACCATTCAAGTCAGTGATCTGAACCTTCATACTACTAATCTTACCGTTGAACCAGCTCAAGTCTATCAAAGACTCATGTACATTTACTACTGGTGAGTAATAAGTTTTCATCTTTGAAGGATTCGCAGTAATCTGATCATCTGCTACTTTAATTGGTTGTACCAGTTCTCTTGTTTGTGTCGTTACAATCAAATCATAAGTAGCATCAGTAAGTTGTGAAAAGTTAAATGCTTTATTAAATTCAGTACCATTAGCTACTTGTTGTAGTAAGACCACATCGTTTTCATCTTTCAATCTGATGATTGATTCTGCCGAAATACCAGTAATCTCTACAAGTGCAGTCTTTGTTTTTCCAATTTGAGTTACTTTTACTTCTACCGTTGAAGTTGTTGTTGCATTTACTGTCAATACAGTCATTAAAAACAAACTAAGTGTAAGCAAAAGGTTTTTCAAGTTTTTCATTTTTCAGTTTTTTTAAGTTGTTTCTACAATTGGGTGAACCAGCGAAATCTGTATTCGAATACTAATTTTGAATTGTTCATTATTGATTTCGAGAACAAATGTATAGGGCATGTAGCCATTGTTCTACCTCAATTTTACCCCATTCATGTACTATTTTAACCTAAATTGATGAAAAACAATTAATTTACGTTAATTTAAAACAAGCATTGTCACATTTATTGATATATTCAAAAGGAAGAAAGGTGAATGGCCAAACTTTGGTTCGTGTAATAAGTACACGAACCAAAGAAAGTTCTAAATCTAAAATCAGTAATGTGAGAGGCGCTTTTTGGATAAAAAAGTGTAGGATTTTAAAGAAAAAAGAGAATTCTGCCTCTTTAGAGCTGTTAAAATTTAGTTATTGAAGTTTTTCTTGTCAATTTTCAGGTACATTTTCTGCCTGAAATCAATATTTGGTAAGCAATAAATCACAAGAATTCGTCTTTTAGTAAAACTAAAAAAATAATTTTTGCATTTTAATCGAGAAGATTTTGTCTCAAGGCAAGGCAAAAAAAGTAGGCATAGCCTAGCTACGGCGAAGCTTTTTAACGCAGTATTGAGGCAAAAGATTCCATCAAAATCGAAAGATTATTCTTTTAGTTTTACTTAACAACTCATATAGTATATAAAGAGGCATAAAAGAAGCATTTTCTTAAATGGCTTCTTGTGTGGCAATAATTTCAAAAGAAGAAGTAACCGGATTGTGTTTACTCAACATAAAGGATACACCACAATACTGCTCAATAGACATTTTGATCGCTTTCTCTACTTTTTCAGGTTTGATATCTTTTCCATAAATCTTAAAATTCATATGGATATTTTTGAAAACCTGAGGTACTCCATCAGTCAGCTCCGCCGAACCTTCTACTTCTAAGCCTTCAAAAGGAACTCTCATTTTTTGCAAGATATTTACTACATCTGTTGCACTACAGCCCGTAATACTGGTAAGTAATAACTTTTTAGGCCCAGGACCATAAGTCCTTTCTTTAGAGGTATCTATTTTTACTACATGATTGTCAATGTAGCTGTCAAAGTTTTCACCTTCTACCCATTTTGTGCTTACTTGGTAACTCATATGATTGATTTTTTATTTCAAAAACATTTCGTTTGTATACCCAGTTCAATTATGCCGCCTAGAAAACTTATACCCTTATCAACGGATAAGCTCATCCACTAATTAATGATGTGACTTTTACAAAAGACTCCAGTCAAAATAATAAATTTGGGGCGGTCAAATTTTGGTCCTCAAGTGGTGTGACAAAAATTAATTGAGGGAGGAAATAAGTTCAAATTCTTCCTTACAGACACCCTTTAATTAAAACTTGACTCAATTAGTTGTAGTTTTGCTGCTAACTCAAGTCGCGCCCTTTTTTGAAAGGACTTAAAGAAATCTTTATAACGCAATAAAGTTTTACGTTAAGACTTTCAATAACCTTATATCGCAACTTGAATTAAAAATATATAATACATTAAACTCAATACGTTATGACTAGAATTGCACTATTATTTGCATTCGTTTTGTTTGGATCATTATCGATCCAGGCTCAAGATAAGTTAGATGACATTGCGAAAAAAGCTTGTGACTGCATTGGCAAGTCTGATTTAACTGGACTAAGTACTGACGACCGTAATATGAAGATGGGTCTTTGTATTATGGAAAGCATGGGAGAACTTGATGCTGCAGCCATGAAAGAATTGGGAATTGATATGAGTAACCAGGAATCAATGATGAAGTTTGGTGAAAAAATTGGCTTAAGAATGGCTACTCAATGCCCTACTGTCATGATGTCTATCATGGAAGTCCAAACAAAAACAGAATCTGTTTCTCAGGAATCTGGTACCATTAAAAGAATGGCTGGTACAGAAATGACTATGCTTGTTTTGGAAGATGCAACCGGAGATAACAGCTCCTACTTAATTTTGGAAGCATTTGAAGGATCAGATGCTTTGATGGCAGATCTTGTAGGTAAGAAAGCTACCGTTAACTTTAAGGTAGTTGAGATTTTCTCCCCATCAGATAAAGCTTTTGTTCCTAGAAAAGTAATTACAGGACTTAAACTAAATTAACTCTTTGTTCTTAGTTGTTGGTTGTTAGTCATTTTTATAACAACCAACAACTAAATACTCAATGGTCGATCCGGGCTGGTAATCGAAATATGTAAATGGTCGGCTGTTCCTACATGTCTTAGTGTATTAAAGCCCATGATTTTAAAATAAGACTCCACTAAGAAGTTTTTTACTCCTCCCCGCTCTCGCGTTCTTATATCTACTGCATGTACATAGCCACTTAATTGCTTATAATGCAATGAATGCTCTTTTGTAGGTAATCCCATTCGCCAATAATCTTCAGGCTTTCTGTCTGCATCAGTAATCACCAAATCATCATCCAGAATAAGTATGGTTGCAATTCCCAGGCGCAAAACAGGATGTAAGCTATTATATTCTTCTTTTACTTCTGTAGTTTTAGTATTATTAGATGCTATGGTGAAAATAGCCGGAAAAAAATAAGTCACCAGTACGGAAAATAGTATCCAATAGGTCCAAATGATGCTACTTAGGCTTTTGGTTTTTATATTTAATCTGTATTTCCAATAGAGGGCATATAGTAAGAAAATTAAAGTACTTAGTAAGATGCCTGAAAAAATACTGATCCATGGGCTAAGTTGATAGGAAAGATAAAAGTAAACAGAAGATCGTACTAATACCCAAAAAGGGAAAAAAGTAAAAAAGAGCAACCTTAAAAGAAAAAACAAATAGTATCTCATAGCCCAAACGTTTATATAATTATGTTTCGAAAATCACTAATGTTCCAAAATAAATGACAAACAACGCCAGCTTCCAGACAACTGATCGAAATTTTCACTTCTTTAGACTGATTTTTTGGTATTTCCTTCGTCTTAGCGGCATCTTTGAATCGAATCAAAAAAACATTTATTTCACCATGGAACCTTCTGAGAGGCGTAGTTTTAATTATTTTTTCTGTACTCTTTTTTGTTTTTCTTTTTGCTCATTATTATTCGGACAAGGCCAAAGTATTTTCGATTATCTATCCGATAAAAACATTTCAAATATTACAATAACTGCTGATTTTTCCTGCTACATATTCATCCGATCTAATATTCTCATGTAGGGTTGAAAAATCAGCAGTTATTGTACTCTTTTTTGTTTTTCTTTTTGCTCATTATTATTCGGACAAGGCCAAAGTATTTTCGATTATCTATCCGATAAAAACATTTCAAATATTACAATAACTGCTGATTTTTCCTGCTACATATTCATCCGATCTAATATTCTCATGTAGGGTTGAAAAAT
>JBCBCD010000699.1:0-4322 GCA_038530915.1 Bacteroidota bacterium | reverse complement strand
ACGATCTCCTGTATTTCAGTTGTAATAATATATTTTTGTAAGCTTGAAGGCGATGAGGGTAAATAAAAAAAATTTATCCGTTTTTCCTACTCCCAAAACGAAAGTATCCGACAATTTATTGGAAAAAGAGAATTAGGAATATAGTAATGATAAATTCAATATTTCGTGTTTGTATAATTTCTAATCAAAGTGTTGAATTTATATGTAGCCTGTAAAGCATACTACACCCTACACCAATTCAATTCATTGTTCTTCGCACATTAAATTGTAACGTTTGATGAGTGTTTCCAAATCATCCATGATATACTCTTGATTTTTCAATTTTTCAATGAATACCTCACAATCTTGAACGTATTGGAAAACCAATTCGCTAAACAACCAGTCTTCATAAGGGTCATATTCGTAGGCAATGTCTTTTTTTATCAAGACGTATTTAAAATACCCATCATTCGTTTCTTCATATTGATAGCCATCTTCATCCACTCGCAGATTGGTGCTAAGGAAATTCTTGTAGAGTCGCATCAACTTGATTTTACCATCAAAAACAGGTAGAAGGAAATAATATCGATCCATGGGTTTGACTAAAACTCCTTCCCAGAGTTTACCATAAATCGTAAAACCTTTAATTTCATCCGCCTGATATTTAACGGCTACTTCTTCACCCTCTGATAGAAATCGAATCTGTCGACTCATCTTTTGCGGCCGATCAAAAATCAATTGGCCCTTGATGGTATCACCTGCTAAAGTGATGACGTTACACTCAATCAATTGCCCCTGCATATCATTGGTATACCATTCTTGTGCCAGGGTTTGCTGAAAAGAAAAAACAAAAACACACAAAACAGTAATAGATTGTAGATAAATTTTCATCTTGGATTTCATGTTTAAAGCTTTCATTTTTACAATAATTCTATACAGGTATTCATGGGAATAAGTATTTTTCGCAAAAACATACCAGAAAGATTCATATGAATAGTTCTATTCCAACTTCAACTCTAGCTGAGTTAGCTACAAAATTAGATGGTGAATTACACTACGATAAGTTATTGCGTATATTATATGCAACAGATGCATCTGTATACCGTTCACTCCCCTTGGCTGTAGCCCTACCCAAAAATAAAGCGGATATCAAACTACTGATTGATTTTGCTCACAAAAACAATACCTCTTTAATTCCGCGCTCTGCAGGTACTTCATTGGCCGGACAGTGCGTTGGTGATGGCATAGTAGTAGATGTCTCTAAATATATGAATCAAATATTGGAAATCAATGAAAAAGAACAATGGGTACGTGTACAACCAGGAGTAATTAGGGATGAACTCAATTATCACCTGAAATCCTACGGCCTGTTTTTTGGGCCAAATACATCTACTTCTAACAGATGTATGCTTGGAGGGATGGTAGGAAATAATTCCAGTGGTACTACTTCCATTCGTTATGGCACAACCAGAGATCATGTATTGGAATTAAAAACACTGCTAAGTGACGGGAGTGAAGTAACCTTTAATGCAAAAAGCAAACCGGAATTAGACGAAATTTTTCAGGATGGTTTGAGTTTGGAAAGCAAGGTATACCTCCACATGCTGGAAGAATTAAGTGATGAAGAAATACAAGAGAACATCCATACGGAGTTTCCAAAAGCAAGCATTCACAGGCGAAATACAGGCTATGCGGTTGATGAATTATTGAAACTCCATCCATTTAATCCGGAAGGCGAAGATTTCAACTTATGTAAGCTTTTATCAGGATCTGAAGGTACATTGGCTTTTACAACAGAAATAAAACTTCATGTTGACTTACTTCAACCTGAACATGAGGTAATCGTAACTGCCCATTTTGATAGCATTAATGCTTCTATGGAAGCCACTTTGATTGCTATGAAACATCAACCTTATAAGTGTGAGTTGATGGACAAAATTATACTTGATTGTACCAAGGGAAACATAGAACAGGAAAAAAATCGTTTTTTTGTAGAGGGAGATCCGGCAGCTATACTTTGTGTAGAATTTAGAGCTGAGTCCGCAGAGCAAGCCGTTCGCAATGCTCATCAAATGATCAATGCCCTAAGAGAAGCTTCCATTGGGTATGCTTATCCTCTTATTTTACCCCCTAAAACCAAAAGTGTTTGGGCCTTGAGAAGTGCAGGTTTGGGACTATTGTCCAATGTGCCTGGTGATAAAAAACCAGTCGCCTGTATAGAAGATACAGCAGTAGCATTGGAAGACTTACCTGCTTACATTAAAGAGTTTGAACAATTAATGGCTGACTTTGAGCAACAATCTGTCTTTTATGCTCATGCCGGAGCCGGCGAACTACATCTACGCCCGATTCTGAACCTTAAAGATACCAAGGACCGTCAACTTTTTCATGACATCACTGCTAAAACCGCTGAATTGGTAAAAAAATACCAAGGTTCATTGAGTGGTGAACATGGAGATGGCAGAGTGCGTGCTTCATTTATCCCTACTATGATCGGTGATGAAAATTATGCTTTATTACAACGAATAAAATCGGTATGGGACCCCAATAATATCTTTAACCCTGGAAAAATAGTAGATGCTCAGCCCATGTTGGATGATCTGAGGTATGAAGAAAACCAAGCGGATAAACCATTCGATACTGCCTTTCATTTTGATCAGGAAGGGGGAATTTTACGAGCAGTAGAAAAATGTAATGGCTCCGGGGATTGTCGGAAGCTCCCAATTGCCGGGGGAACCATGTGTCCTTCTTATCAGGCGACCCGCAATGAAAAAGATACCACCCGAGCTCGTGCCAATGCATTGCGTGAATTTTTAACCCAGAGTCAGCATGATTCCAATCCATTCGTTCATCCTGAGTTGAAAGAAGTAATGGACTTATGCCTCAGTTGCAAAGGGTGTACTTCCGAATGTCCATCTAATGTGGATATGGCCAGTATAAAATCAGAATACAATTATCAATATCAAAAGGCCAATGGTTATGCATTTAATTCAAAAATGTTTGCCAATAACGCCAAGTACAATCAGTTGGGAATGTACTTCCGTCCATTTACCAATACAGTTTTTAAGAATAAATTCACTAGCGGAATATTGAAAAATATGCTGGGTGTCCACCCTAAAAGAGAAATTCCGCAACTGGCAAAAACAAGTTTAAGACGTTGGTATAAAAAGAAATATGCTCAATTTGCTCCGGAAAAGCCTATTAGTTCCCTCTATTTTTTTGCAGATGAATTCACCAATTTATTGGATGCTGAGATTGGCATTAAAGCCATCAAGTTATTGGCTCATTTAAACTATGATGTCAAATTGATTAAGCATGAAGAAAGTGGAAGGGCACATATTTCCAAAGGATTTTTAGAAGAAGCGAAAGTACTAGCAGAGAAAAACATCAATATTTTTTCAAACCTAATTGATGAAAATACGCCACTCATCGGTCTGGAACCTTCTGCTATATTAAGTTTTAGAGATGAGTATCCGAGGTTGGTCGATCCATCACTTAATGAAGCCGCCCAAAAACTCAAAAAACACAGTTTATTAATCGATGAATTTATTAGAAAGGAAATTGATAATGGCGCCATTACTGCGGATCAATTCCATAAGGAAGAAAAACAAATATTGTTGCATGGGCATTGCCATCAAAAAGCCCTTTCTCAAGTGGATCACTCTGCCTTCTTATTAAATCTTCCAAGAAATTATTCTGTTGAAGTTATCCCTTCAGGATGTTGTGGAATGGCCGGATCATTTGGTTATGAAAAAGATCATTATGAAGTAAGTATGAAGATAGGTTCACTTGTGTTGTTTCCAAGGGTTAAAGAAGCGCAACAGGATACCATTATAGCTGCTCCCGGAACTTCTTGTCGACATCAAATCTGGGATGGTACCCAACGAAAAGCATTGCATCCGGTTGAAGTGTTGTGGGAAGCCTTGAATCATAGGTCATGAATCATAGGTCATGAGTCATAGGTCATGAGTCATAGGTTATGGGTTATGGGTCATGGGTCATGGTGTCTTTTATTTTGTGATTCATTCCTTGTAATTCGTTAAGCAAGCTTAACGAATTACAAGGGTAACTCTGCGAAACTCCGCGTCCACTGCGGTTAAGAAAAATGGGTTTAAAAACTTATCTCGATACCTAAGACAATCAACTCTGAATCATCTAATCAAATGATAAAAAGCTATCGTTTTGGAATAAAGTCATTTAGATCACTTATTTTAAGGGTCTGAAAACAAACAAAAGCCAAAATGAATGCGACACCTACTCCTGCACCTGATAAGTCATTACCCAAGGTTCTAAGAGACTTTTTCTTTATAGCTCCCAAACCTATACGCCACATCATCATATTT
>JBCBCD010000698.1:0-4327 GCA_038530915.1 Bacteroidota bacterium | reverse complement strand
TACACATTTTTACATTTAGGAAAATCAATATTTAGTAACTAAAATTAATCTTAGTTAACTTTAACGCTTTATTGGAAACTTCCCAATTTTTTGTTTTATTGAGTCAATTTTTTCAGAAAAAACTAGTTTCCATTGAAGGCACTCATCCAAGACTTTAGAGTTTGGACGGAAGATTTAGCGCTTACTCGTCCTTACAGCATTTCTTACAAGACTGTCGATGCGGTTCAGAATGCATTTGTATTTATACAAACACAGGATGGGCAATTTGGAATAGGAAGTGGATCTCCTTCTCATTATGTAACGGGAGAACACTTGCATCAGACAGTTGATGTTCTAAATGCTTCCGTGGAAAAGCTGGTGAAAGGAAAAGACATACGCACCTATAAAGCGATTTTACACGAGGCCAATACTGTTTTAGCCAACAGGCCTGCCGCTTTGGCCGCTTTAGATATTGCCTTGCACGATTTATATGCCAAGCATTTGGACTTACCTTTGGTGGAGGTTTTAGGTAGAGCTCATCATTCGTTGCCAACTTCCATTACGATTGGAATAAAAAGCATAGAAGAATCTCTTGAAGAAGCTAGAGAATACCGTGACAGAGGTTTTAGAATCATCAAACTTAAAATTGGTAATTCTCCTGAAGAGGATATAGAGAAATTAAGCGCACTTAGAAAGGAATTGGGAGCGGACTTCAAAATAAGAGTGGATGCCAATCAAGGCTATGATGCCGATCAATATATTGCTTTTGATAAGGCGGTACAACATTTAGACCTCGAGTTTTATGAACAACCTTTTCCCACTAAGCAATGGACATTAATGCAAGACTTACCAGAAGACCTAAGGATGAGAAGTGCTGCTGATGAAGACTTATTAAATGTGCGGGATGCTGTTCTCTTAGGTGCTGATCCACTTCCTTATGGAATTTACAATATCAAGCTAATGAAGTGCGGAGGAATCAATGCCGCTTTATCTATTGCTACAATTGCACACAATAGATCTATCGATTTGATGTGGGGGTGCAACGATGAAAGCCTGATTAGTATTACTGGAGCTTTGCATGCTGCTTTAGCTAGCCCGGCTACCAAATACCTGGATTTAGATGGAAGTTTAGACCTGGCTAAAGATATTGCAACTGGTGGATTTGTCTTAAAAGACGGTATGATGTCAACAAATGATAAGCCTGGTCTAGGAATTGAATATTCAAAATAACTGAACATAATAGATATGAACCAAATGAATGTCAAAGGCAAAGCACTGGTTTTAACCAATGGTATGTTAGATACCGATAGTGCAAAAACATGTCATGGTTTACTTAGAGGAAGTGAGCGTTTTAAAGTAGCAGGAGTCATAGATACCAAGCATGCTGGTAAAGATGCCGGTAAAGTAATGGATGGATATGAACTAGGTGTACCAATCGTGGAAAATGTCGAGGCTTTTTTTGAGGCAAATCCTAATGCAGATGTTCAGTTTTGTGTGGTCGGTGTAGCACTTCCTGGGGGTAAATTACCTGAGCCAATGATAGTAGATCTTTTATCTGCCGTCGAAAGAGGAATGTCCTTGGTTTCAGGTTTGCATTCGTATTTATCAGAAATTCCTGAAATATTTACTGCTGCTCAAAGAAAGCGCGTTGATCTGATTGATATAAGAAAACCAAAATCGATTAAAGATCTACATTTTTGGTCGGGTAAAATATATGATGTTAACGCTGCCAGAATTGCCGTTCTTGGAATGGATTGTGGGATTGGTAAGCGAACCACCTGCCGTTTTATAATGGAATCTTGTCGGGCTCATGGTATTTACGCTGAGATGATTTATACCGGACAGACCGGTTGGATGCAAGGTTATCCTTATGGCTTTATTTTTGATTCTACACTTAATGATTTTGTGAGTGGGGAATTAGAGCATTCCATTGTCAATTGTGATAAAGAATTAAATCCTGATTTGATTTTACTAGAGGGGCAATCTGCTTTAAGAAATCCTTCAGGACCTTGTGGCAGTGAAATGATCTTATCTGGAGATGCCAAGGGCATTATATTGGTTCATGCTCCTGACAGAATGTTTTACAAGCATACTACAACCCCAATGTCTAATGTTGAATCAGAAATTGAATTGATCAAGTTTTATGGAGCTGAAGTGCTTGGTGTAGCATTAAATGAAGGCTCTGCAGATCATCAATTTTTAGAAGACTATAAAAAAGAACTCTCTAGTAGTCTGGATATTCCTGTCGTTCGTCCTTTGGTCGATGGGGTAGCAGATTTCATGCCGGCAATAAAGAGTTTTATTGATAAGAAAGTACCTTCCGTTAAATAGTTTCTACTCTTTTTATTCTTTCATTTTTGTTTCCTTTTTTCCTGCAAGAGCTAAGCTTTTGTAGGAAAAAAAGGAGAACTTGTTTTGGCAATATATGACTAATCATGAAAATGTAATGTAATCTCTTTGTCACGTGCAGGTACTGTTATTTGACAAAGTGCTACTTATAGGCACTTTTTTTCATCAATACCTATCGCTTCTTGTTGAACCAATCAAATTTATTCATCAAACTAAAATCAAATGAGTCCCATTCTTTACCAAATCGAGAAGTTTTTTAGCAGGGTAGTTTTGAGTCTATCTGTTCTTTTAGCTACACTGTTTATTTCAAGTAGTTTAAATGCTCAATGTGATGCGAATGCTGGTACCTTAGGTACAGCTCAAATATGCGCTCAAGATGTAGAAAGAGCTGTTATTAAGGCTACTCCTAATGGAGATGCCAATACACCTGAAGGCTTTTTCACGTATTATGTTTTAACTAGTGGCGACGAACTAGTAATTGAAGGTCTTAGTCCCAATCCGACCTTTGAAGTTGAAAAAAGTGGTTCTTACACCATTCACACATTGGTTTTTGATCCAACGACATTAGATCTAAGTATTGTACAAGCTGGCACTACTACTGGTTTTGATGTAAATGGTTTATTAGAACAAGGTGGAGGAGCTATTTGTGCTTCTCTGGATGTAGCAGGAGCGAAGTTCTCTTTTGAATCTTGTGAAACTGTTTGTAATGCATTTGCAGGAACTTTAGCTGCAGTTTCTGATAGTTGTTTCTCTGATGGTACCAAATTATTAATAGCTACTCCTGTAGCTCCTGCTATTGTACCGGAAGGATATGAAACTATTTTTGTACTGACATCAGGTGAAGGTTTGGTCATTAATGGAGTTAGTGCAACTCCAGAGTTTTTGATAGAAGGAGAAGGTCTATTCACGATTCATACTTTAGTATACAACCCAAGTACATTGGATTTAGGGATAATAGAGTTTGGGGTTACTACAGGAGTAGATGTGAATGGTTTATTGATACAAGGTGGAGGAGATATTTGTGCTTCCCTGGATGTAGCAGGCGCTTCATTTGATATAGACAACTGTCCATGTGAAGCTACAAGTGGAAGTTTAACCGCAACAGAAAGTTGCTTGGATGAATTGAGCGGAACCGCAGTTTTAACGGCAGAGGTGAATGAAGCAGCAAATGTACCGGATGGGTTCTCCTTGTTATATGTGTTGACATCAGGAGAAGGTTTGGTGATTGAAAATGTGAATGACACACCAGAATTTACAGTAGATACAACAGGTAGATTTACGATTCATAGTCTAGTATACAACCCAAGTACATTGGATTTAGGCATAATAGAATTTGGCGTGACAACGGGAGTAGATGTAAATGGCTTATTGATACAAGGTGGTGGAACCATTTGCGCAGCTTTGGATGTAGCAGGTGCAGCATTTGATGTAGAGAATTGTCCATGTGAAGCTACAAGTGGAAGTTTAACCGCAACAGAAAGTTGCTTGGATGAATTGAGTGGAACAGCAACATTGACAGCAGAGGTGAATGAATCGGCGAATGTACCAGAGGGATATTCTTTATTGTATGTGCTGACATCAGGCGAAGGCTTAGTAATTGAAAATGTAAGTGAGACAGCAGAATTTACAGTAGATGCAATCGGCAGATACACCATTCATACTTTGGTATATAACCCAAATACATTGGATTTAGGGATAATAGAGTTTGGCGTGACAACGGGAGTGGATGTAAATGGCTTATTGATACAAGGTGGCGGAGACATCTGTGCAGCTTTGGATGTAGCAGGTGCAGCATTTGATGTAGAAAATTGTCCATGCGAAGCGACGAGTGGAAGTTTGACAGCGACAGAAAGCTGCTTGGATGAATTGAGCGGAACCGCAACATTGACAGCAGAAGTGAACGAATCGGCGAATGTACCAGAGGGATATTCTTTATTGTACGTACTGACATCAGGCGAAGGCTTAGTAATTGAAAATGTAAGTGAGACAGCAGAATTTA
>JBCBCD010000697.1:0-4333 GCA_038530915.1 Bacteroidota bacterium | reverse complement strand
TATTTTGCTAGAACCACAAAGCATTGATCTTCAGTGCACGATAAATTTTAAACCTCCTCTAAATCATTCACAAGCTCAAAACTCAGATGCAATGGTAATTACTCATCAAAAAGTTGGAATCGTAGAATTGACGACCTTCAAACTGGCAGAAGGCATTACAGATGGTATTTTTCTTGCTGCTGCAGAAATTATGCAAACAGAATTTCTAGATAAGCAAGAAGGATTTTTACAGCGTACCTTGGTGAAAGGAAAAGAAGGATGGACCGATATAGTAACCTGGGCAGATCAAGCTTCTATGGATAAAGCTTTGGAAAATTCAATGAGTTCCCCACATGCCATCCCATTTATGAAGTGCATTGACTTGGAATCAGTAAACATGAAGTCTAATAGAATCAAATTTACCAGCCATTAAACCTTTAACGTATGAACCCATTTACAATTTCTTATAAGGATACTACGGATATAGACTTGATTCAAAATGCATTGGAAGGTTCAAGTGTAGCGCTGGAAAAACTAATCAAAAGACATCAAGATTATATTTACAATATCGCATTGAAAATGGTGCTCAATCCTTTTGATGCGGAAGACCTTACTCAGGAAGTATTGATCAAAGTGGTGACCAACTTATCTAAATTCAAAGGGAAGAGCTCTTTCCGTACCTGGGTGTACAGAATTACGTTCAATCATTTTCTAAAAATGAAGCAAAGGAATACAGAGAAGGCCATTACGTCCTTTGAAAACTTTGGCCATTCTTTAGATTCAGTGGTTGATGAAGAACTCATCATACAGGATAAGATCATATTACAAGAATTGACCAAAGAAGCCAAGTTGGGTTGTATTGGTGGAATGTTGCTTTGCCTGGATAGAACACAACGCCTCGTCTTTATTTTAGGTGAAATCTTTGACTGCGATCACAACATTGGATCTGAACTATTGGAAATCTCCAAAGACAATTTCCGTAAACGTTTGGAAAGAGCTCGAAGAGATCTATACAACTTTATGAATAAAAAGTGTGGGCTAATCAACAAAGACAATCCTTGTAGATGTGCTCGAAAAACTTCCGGTTTTATCAAAAGAGGCTGGGTAGACAAAGACAATATGCGTTTCAACAAGCATTATGTCAAATCTATAGAAGCAACAATAAACGAAAAATCAGAAGTCCTGGAAGAACTGATTGACGAAGATTATGGAGACATTCATCGCAATGGCCCTTTCCAACAAAAGGAGCATTCAGTGCGAATGTTTGAGTCCATTTTCCAAAATGAAAAGTTGAGAAAGACATTCAACCTCAACTAGTTTTAATCTAACTTTTAAAAAGAAAAGAAATGTTGCAACCGGATATGATAAGCCACATTCTTGCACAGGGACGTTTTAAATCTTTATTCAGGTTTCCGCGCCTATACAATAACATAATGAATGTAGCAGACAACATCATGAGGGAAGAAGGATTTATTTCCTATGTAAATCGAGAGTTGATTGCTGCATATATATCCAAACTCAATACTGATAATTACAACTACCAAAAACACTTGGCATTGGCAGAAGAGATGGGTGCCCAAAACCCAATCAGGCAATTGGAAAAACCGGAGGGTCGGGTGAAGTTATTTTTTGAATTTGCGCAAAAAGTAGCCCATAAAAAAGTTACTCAAAAAGACATCAGGATAGCTAAAAACAAGGGACTCAAAGAGGGAGAGATACTCGAAATTATACACATCTCTGCTCTCATAGGTTTCTTTCATCGTTTTGCAAATGGATATGGTTTGAAATCATTTATCGGAAATGAGTTTGAAGAAGCGATGCATCATACAGATGCACTTTAGACAACTTCAATCTATAAAAACCATCATCCAAAAATTTTATGAATAACCGATGCCCTATTCCGCACATCCAACTTCTCCAATATTTTCCGGACGTGTGTTTTTACTGTATTAACGGAAATGAAATGACTTTCAGACAATTGTTTGTTGGTCATACCTTCACACAAATCTTTTAAAATTTCATATTCTTTTATAGTCAGATCACTGATAGCAAGTTGATTGATTTGCGTTCTTGAAGGGACTTTTTTCCTGCTTTCCATGGCGAATCGATACATCGCAATTTCCAGGGAAGAAAACAACTCTTTTTCAGAAAAAGGCTTAACTACATAACCATAAGGCATAGTCTTTTTTGCTTGATCTATTGTTTTTTTATCTGCAAATGAGGTTAGGAAAACAAAGGGAATTCGGTGTTTTTCGCTGATGATTTTTGCTAAATCTATACCGGATTGTTCACCCATTAATTGTATATCCAGTAAGACAATATCGGGATGCTGGCTTTCCAGCAACATCAAAGCTTTCTTTACAGAGTATGCTATTCCGGCTACTTTATAATCTATGGCACTCAAACTATCGGCAATATCTTCTGCAATGAGTACTTCATCTTCAACTATCAGGACTCTAATTTCTGACATCTTAAGCGGCTTTTTGATAAGATGAAATCAATAGAGAAACGCTCGTTCCTTTTTGGGTATCCAAATGAATCTTCGCTTCCAGTTTTTCACTTAATGCTTTGATTAATCTAAAACCAAAAGTCTCCGGTTTTTCAATGGCTTCTGCTTTTAAAATACCTACTCCATTGTCTGCAACCTGTAACAGTAGCTGCCCTGTTTCTTCTCGTAACTTAATAGTTAACAAGCCTTGTTCTTTATCATTAAAGGCATATTTCAAAGCATTGGTAACTAATTCATTAATGATCAACCCAATAGGAATTATGGTATCAACATCAAGATTTAAATCATCAATTTGAGTATCCAGTTTTATTTTACCTTCATCTATCCTGTAGGTAGCAAATAGTTCTTCCAATAATTTTGAGAAATATTGTTTTACCCTCACACCAGTCAGATTCTCCTTCTGATATAAATTTTGATGGATCAATGCCATAGAACGTACCCGGGTTCTCCCTTCATTAATTGCAGTTAGAGCATTGGGGTCTTTCACATATCGGGACTGTAACTTCAACAGGCTGGAAATAACTTGCAAATTGTTTTTTACCCGATGATGTATCTCTCGCAAGAGTAAGTCTTTTTCATTCAATGCTTTTTTTATTGTCTCATTTTTCTCTTGTAACAAGCGTTCGCTTTTGCGTTTCCACTGGAAGAGGTAAAAGCCTAGTCCTGCTGCAAAAAGTGCTAACACAACCATTACTATTAAAAAGAATCTTTGCTTTCTGTTGGCAGCCAATTCAACATCCTTAAGAGAGTTGTTGTATCTGAGATTTACAATTTTTTCTTCCTGCTTGGTTCTCTGATATTGAGCTTCCAATTGCTGAGCATACTTGACTTGAGTCCTTTGATTTAGACTGTCTTTAAGCTTAGAACTGTTTTCAAATGCGGCAGCAGCGAGTTGAAACTGGCCATTTTGGGTGGCTGTCTCACCGATGCCCTGCCATGCAATCAACTGTACATCAATATTTTTTTGTTCGATGGCTTTATCCAAGACCTCCTGAAAAGCATTCTGACTGTTGACATGTTGCTTTTGTTTGAATAAAATTTTTGCCTCCAACATTTCCAGCCATAACTGATCTCTCTTATTGCCAGTACTATCAGCCAAAGCATATGCCGCTTCTTGATATTGAGCTGCTAACTCATAATGTTGGTTGTCAAATGCCAATTGCGCCAGTCTAACCAATTGATCAACAACCTTAGCAGGTAGTTGCTTTTTTTTATAAATATCAAGTGCTGCCTTATGAAATTTGTCGGATGATTTGAATCCTCCTTTTCCTTTAGCAATTATGCCCAGGCTGACCAATATATGAGCTTTAATCACTTCAAGCTGCATAGAATCGGCCAGCACAAGTGCTTCCTGAGCATAGGTTTCGGCTTTTTGGGTTTGACCGTTGGTAGCCAATAAATGGGCTAAATGATTCAAAAGATTTACGTATATATAATCTCTTCTCTTTGTTTGTGCTATTTCAATTCCCTTTAGATAGTACTCTGTTGCTTTCCCTAAAAAAGACTGTTCAGCATAAAATAGGGCAAGGGATTCGTATGCGATGGGGAGTAGTATGCTGTCACCTATGGATTCTTTAATATCCACTGCCTCCTGAAAGTACCATAAGGCAGAATCCATTTGGTTCAGTTCAAAATAGTTTTTACCTATCAATGTTAAACGGGAAGAATAGGCCTGTTCATTATTAGCTAAGTTGGCATATTTAGCACAACGTTTGTTATAGGTGAGGGAGATCGAATCAAAACCTCTTAATCGATTGACCTCAGCCAAGACACTATAAGCATAGCTGGTTGAAGATAGATGAAGCGATGCACGTTTATAGAGAAGCCTCAAAATATGGTGAACAA
>JBCBCD010000696.1:0-4333 GCA_038530915.1 Bacteroidota bacterium | reverse complement strand
CCCTCAACGACTTAGAATAATGTTTGATGTGATTTGGGATATTTTAAATGCTCCTATCGGCTTTCAAACCAAAGAGGAAATTCGTACGCATTTTAATTTCATTCGACAAGCGTTTATCGATTGGAATACGATAGCTATAGAAGATGAATCCTTTGAAAAGCAAAAAAAGAAAATTAAGATTTTGATTAAACAAGCTGAATATGTTACTGAAAACATATGAACAAATAGATAGTATTGGGCGTGCCATTATCGGCATTAAAGCCAAGGGGGTCCATAACAAAGAATTAGCTGAGATAATTTATCCTTCAGGTGAAAAGGCATTTGCACAAGTGATAGCCCTGAACAAAGAAGAGGTAACCCTACAATTGTTTAGTGGTGGTTTTGGAGTATCTACCGATTGCAAAGTGCGTTTTCTGGGGAGACCTATGAAGGTGGGCTTTTCTGAAAATATGTTGGGCCGTATTTACTCTGGTAATGGAAGCCCTATAGATGGGGGCCCTGAACTTTTAGGGGATTTAATAAGAATAGCTGGCCCCTCAATCAATCCTGTAAAAAGACTGATCCCCAAAGAAATGATTCGAACAGGAGTGCCTATGATAGATGTTTTTAATACCCTTGTTCGATCTCAAAAGATACCCATTTTTGCTAAGGCTGGTGAACCCTACAATCGGTTATTGGCCAATATTGCTACACAGACAGATGCGGACGTCATTATTATTGGAGGGGTTGGCTTGAAGTACGATGAGTTTCATTATTTCAAACAAAGAATAGAGGAGGCAGGGAGTAGAAATAAAACCATCATGTTCGTTCACACGCACAGAGAGGCTATTGTAGAAGGATTGATGGTACCGGACCTTGCGCTTGCTGTTGGTGAACGTTTTGCCATGCAAGGAAAAAATGTCTTTGTATTGCTTTCTGATATGACTCAATGGTCAGATTATCTTCGACAAGTAGCCAATGCACAGGATCAAATACCAGCTAATCAAGGTTATCCGGGAGATTTGTATTCCCAATTAGCGGCACGATATGAAAAGGCGGCTGATATAGATGGTGCAGGAAGCCTAACCATATTAGGTGTAACCACTATGGATGATGTAACACACCCTGTGCCTGATAATACAGGCTACATTACAGAAGGGCAGTTTTTTATGAAAGATGGATACCTGGAGTTGTTTGGCTCTTTGAGTCGTTTAAAGCAACAGGTAAATAACAAAACAAGATCGGATCACCGCAGTATTATGAATGCTATGGCACGATTGCTTTCAGAAGCAGAAGAAAGGGTGAAGGCACAAAAATTCGGATCTGTTAAGGACGACTATTCTTTAAGGTTATTGGCCTATCGCAATACTTTTCAAAAGGAATTAATGGACCCGTTTCGTTTTCTTCAATTGGAAGAAGCCCTAGATCTGTGCTGGGAAATATTGACTCAGCATTTCAAGCGAGAAGAGGTCGGACTTTCTTCACAATTGATTGAGCAATATTGGCCTGAAAATATTGAAGTGTTCTCCTAAATGAAGAGAAAAATGGAAAATAACTCCTTGGAAAAACTGATTGCTACTTTAAAAACAGAAGCAGTAGAAACTGCTGAAAAAGAGTCACAAAAGATTATACATTCAGCTCGGTTACAAGCAGAAAAGATTTTAGAAGCAGCAAAGGCAGAGAAAAAGAAGCTCATTTCAGAAGCAAAGCATGAAGCTCAAGGCATCATATCTAATGGAGAAAGGGCTTTGCAACAAGCTGCAAGAGATCTAAATATTTCTGTAAGAAACCAACTCATCAATAGATTTGAGCAGGTATTAGAAAAAGAAATTGACCAAAACTTTTCATCGGATTTAATGAAAACAGCCATTCTGAAAGTAGTAGAAAATATCGGCAGTCAACAAATTCAATTTCAGCTTCCAGAACAGTTTGCAACAGAATTGGCACAATATATACATGCTCAGGTTCAGAATGCTGAAGAAACTATAAAAATAAGTACCACTTTTTCTAAAGACAATCAATTGGCAATAACTAAAACGGATGAAGGCTGGACCTATCAAATAGGTCCAAAAGAAGTAGCTACACTTTTAAAATCCAGTTTAATCGAAAAATGGGTAGAGATATTAAATAAAATTGACTAGCACTATGATTAGGAACCTGGAATATTTAATAAGCAGTTTACCTTATCTGTCTTTTCAAGATACAGACAGTGAGCAAAGTCGTGTTACTTCCTTGTTCATGAAATATGCCGGGCCAGTAGGACAAGAATTAGGCATGTTAGATATTCTACACAAAGAAACGGCTAAATTTTTACCTCCAAATGCTCAACAACTCTTTTGTGAACTAGATATAAATACGATTCATCATCCAGTTTATGGAGAAAATAAAACAAAGATAGTTGCTGAGTTTTCAAAGTTTATGACTGCTCAAAAAGCTGCTATTAAAAGTTTGCGTACGGCTAGAAAAGCGAATAAAAAAGAATTGTCACCATTGGAATACCAAGTTCTCCCAATCAAGCAGGGGACTCCTTTAGAAGAAGAGATTCAGATCATGGAATTGCAGTGGAAAAAACTAGAAGAGTTGTCCTTAGGCCACTACTTCGATTGGGTAGCATTAGTAGTATATAAACTGAAGTTAATGATCTTGATTCGTTGGTGGAGTTTTGATCAACAAAAAGGGTTTGATGTATTTAACCAGACTGTAAGAGCATATTGATATGGCGGATAAAATCTTAATGAATAAGAATACCCTTGCTCTTTTAAAAAATGAACTGAAAGAATACGAGGGGGCACTTTCTGTTTTTGAAATGAAAGAACAACAGCTAAAAGAAGCTGTACAACTTGCTGAACAAAGTGTAATAAGATTGAATAGTGAAATAGAGGCTACCAATAGTGTGGTATACAATTGGTCTGCTGTAATCAATGATCAACAAGTTGATCTTAAGCAGTTGGTGAAATTAAATGCGGTGAAAACCCGATACAAAGAGGTGGCTGGAACAACGATAGAAGTTTTTGAAGAGATCCTTTTTGAAAAAACAGAAATAGATTTTTTTAACACCCCATTGTGGGTGGATTCCGCTGAGGGCGTTCTCATTGACCAGAAAACAAGGTCTGTCATGCTAGATATAGAACAAAGGAATATGGAAGCCTTGCTGGAAGAACTGGCAGAAGCACGAAGGATGAAAAATGCATTGAAAGAAGTTTTTATTCCTGAAACTAGTCAACAGATCCGCAAGATTGAAATCTACCTAGGAGATGTAGAACGACTGGCAATTGGTTGTGCGAAATTGGTGAAAAAGAAGAAGGAGCTTAAAAAAATGAATTCATGATTGTTCGGATGAAGGAAATATGGCTTTTTACACTCGCTAGTTCTGTAGATGATACTGTCTATAAATTAGGTGAATTAGGAGTAGTGGATATTCAGGAAATCCACCCCCCTTCCGGAGAATTCATAGAAAGGAGAATCGAAGAAGTAGCAGATATTGAAAAGGCAGTGGCAAGTATAGAAATACATTGTTCTAAGAGAGAAAATCATACTTTAGACCATCAGCAAGTAGTACTTAAAGACCCTAAACTTTTAGTGAGTAGGATATTGAAGGCGTGCGATTTAAGAATTCAGTGCCAAGAGAAATTGGATGTACTTCTGGAACAGTCATCTTGGTATGAAAGATGGGGAAAAGAAATAAATGTACAGGATTTGTCCTTTTTAAAAGAGCATAAAATATTTGTGCATTTGTATCAACCTACTAGAAAAGAAGTGGATTCATTGGATACAGGTGAATGCATAATAACCTTTGAGGAAAAAAACGACCGAGTACCTTTAGCTTTTATAACTAATGATCCTTCTGCTAAACTTGACTTTAATGAAGAACAAACTCCTGACTTACTGATACAAGTGATCCAACAAAGGATCAAAAGAAAAAAACGACAACTAAAAGAAATTGATGACTTTTTAGTAGAAATGACAACAAAGATTGACTCGCTCAAGGACTATTTGAACGTATTAAAAGATCAGTTAGAAGCACATCGAGTGGTCAGTAGTATGGGCGATATTGAAGGGACATTCAAATACTTAAAAGGTTTTATGCCCAAAAAATCATTAGATCAACTAACTGCTTATGCAGATAAGAATGCTTGGGGTTATAGAATTTTAGAACCTGAAAATCCTGAGGAGGTACCTGTATATATTAAAAACCCTCGATGGATTAGCATCATTAATCCAGTTTTGAAATTTATTGATATTGTACCTGGCTATAAAGAAATGGATGTATCCATCTTTTTTCTGATAGCTTTTGCTGTATTCGTCCCAAAAAAAGAGCAGCCAACAGAAAAACCATCCCATAGCCTGCATCTCC
>JBCBCD010000695.1:0-4337 GCA_038530915.1 Bacteroidota bacterium | reverse complement strand
ATCGGAGGTACTAGCTTGTTGCGATCCAGGTATAAATATTCTTCTGTAGCTTTTCCGGGAGAAAAACCAAATCTCCTCACTGTATAAATAAATCCCTTTTCAAGATTTAGTTGACTTAAAAGTTCCTTCCAGATACGAGACATCGTAATTCTCGGAAGGTGAGAATTACCAGGTAGCTCTGGAGGTAATGTAGGTTTGACTTTTTCTTCCATAGACTAGCATTAAAGGGTTTGTACAAATCTTTCTGCTGCTGCAGGATTGGTAGCTAGTGGGATATTATGCACATCACACAATCGCATAAGCATATTAACATCAACTTCATGAGGATGTTTTCCCAGAGGATCTCTAAAAAATATAATCATATCAACCATGCCTTCTACCATGCGGCTAGCTATCTGAGCATCCCCTCCCATAGGGCCACTTTGCATGGCTTCAACTTCAAGACCTGCCTTCGTCATATGTGATCCGGTAGTACCAGTGGCAATTAGTTTGATCTCTTTCTTTTGGAACAACTTAGCATGGTCTTTTACAAAGCCAACCATCTCTGCCTTCTTCCTGTCGTGTGCAATAATCGCAATAGTCATTAATTTGATTTGAAAGTTTAAAAAATAGTACAGTTCTTTGAGTCGTGGACTAAGATAAGCAGTTACTATAAAATTTATCTTTCATTTATAAAACCAAATCAATCATGAGACAGATGTCATTACGTTTTTCATTATTTGTTGCCATTTTGGCTTTTGCTACAAGCCTTCAGGCTCAGATTCCTGCTTTGGCACCTAGTCCAGGTGCTCAGGTAACACAACGTGTTGGATTGACGGACATTATGCTTAATTACTCTCGTCCTAGTGTTAAAGGACGTACTATTTTTGCTGAAAATGGATTACAACCATATGGTGATTACTGGCGTGTTGGTGCCAACAGACCTACTTCTCTGAAATTTAGTGATGATGTTACTATTGGTGGTCAGAAAGTGGAAGCTGGTGAATACACGATTTTAATGATTCCTGGAAAAAATGATTGGGAAGTGAAAATGTATCCTATGGAAGGTGGTAGCTGGGGAAGCTATGTTGAAAAAACACCTTCTCAAAAGTGGATGCTTAAGCCTACCAAATTAAATGACATGGTAGAAACTTTCCGTATAGATGTTAATGACATTACTTATACTACTGCAAATATTGACTTCTCTTGGGAAAAGATAAAAATTACTTTGCCAGTGACAGTTGATATTGATAAAAGAATGATGTCTAGCATCGAGCGTGTTATGGGCGGTCCTTCTGCCAATGATTACGTTGCTGCTGCCAGCTATTTATTCGAAAGCGGTAATGACAAAAAGAAAGGCTTGGAATACATGAAAAAAGCCAATGAAATGGCTCCTCGTTACTGGAACCTTCGTACTGAGGCCTTAATGATGGCAGAAATGGGTATGAAAAAAGAAGCTATCGATGTAGCTAAAAAATCTCTTAGTATGGCTAAAGAAGCTGGTAACGATCAGTATGTAAGAATGAATGAAGCTTCTATTAAGGAGTGGATGAGATAGGGTTAGTGGATAAGCTTATAAGATGATAAGGTTATTAGTTTACTTTTAACCTTATCATCTTATCATCTTATCAACTGGTTTAAAAATTCAATGGATTGGGATGTCTCCATTCATAATCAAGATGATCAGTAAGCTTTTGGGCGGAAATTATCTTATACGGCTTGGTCTTTTTGCTAATAAATGTAGGAACTTCCAAACCTAACTTTTCTGCTTGCTTGATATAAGTTTCTGATCTGGATGGATGTAAAGGCGCACAAACGTTAAAAAGCTCACCAAAAGTTCGTTTTTCAATTAGCATTTCCATGATGTGAATACAATCAAGCTGATGAACCAGATTAACTGGCGCATCACCATCAGGTAAGTCCTTTTTTCCGGCTAAAAATCGCCCTGCTTTTCTGTTTTCTCCTGCTAAGCCACCAAACCTTAGGATAGTCAACGGGATGCTGCTATTTAATAGCATTTGTTCTGCTTGCCTTACTGCTTTAGCACTTGCTGTAAGAGGATTTATGGGACTTTGCTCAGTACAGATTCCTTCAATGTTTCCATACACGCTAGTAGAACTGGTGTAGATGATTCCTTGTAAACTGGGTGGGTGTAAGACGGAAAGAATGAGTTGTATCCTTTTTGTATAGTTTTCCAACACATCAGGATATCTTCTTCCCGGAGGGAGGGTAATGACTAAAACATCTACTTCACAAAAGGCTTTTAAAGCTTCAAAATCAATATTTTGATCCAGCTTAATTAAATGTGGAATCATGCCGGAAGATCTGATCACATCCAACTTTTCGGTGGAAGTAGTACTGCCATTTACTTGATACCCAGATTTTAGTAGTTTATTTCCTAAAGGAAAACCGAGCCAGCCGGCACCTAGAATCGATACCTTCATACCCTATTGCTCTATCCTTTCAAAACAACCTATATCAGGAGTATTTGGATCCCTTGCCTTTTCTAATAAGTCGGTGTTGATTGGAATAGGTAAAAATATTGGCTTTGCTGTACCATCGGCTATAGAAAGGGAGTCCAAGCGATAATCGTCAGCATTAGGATCTACAAACAATACATCGGTTCGATCAGCACTTATACAGGTTTGACACTGATTTTCAAGAAAATCTGCATATAAACCATCTCTTTCAGTCAATAACTCATCGATTTTTACAATACAATTGTTGAACCTGACATTGAATTGGCCGAATCCTTCACCATTAAAAACATCTGAAAGAACAATCTCATCTCTCGAACTACCAAAAATGATAGAGTTGTTGAATTCTGCGTCTAAAGGATTGGTATCAAAGACATTACAAAAATCATCAAAGCAAAAGAAGTTACTTGCAGCCAAGGAGGATGCATCAACTCCATAGCTGGCAATTGTGCAATAATTGAATACATGTCTTCCCCCTTTAATCAACTGTACAGAGTTGCCAAAATTGTTATAGATTAAACAGTTATCGGCAAAAATGCCACTGTTATATGCCAAGATGCCACTTCCGGCTGTATTGTAAATCTGAGTATTTTTAAGCGTAACGGTCGAAGCCGAATCTGCATAAAAACCAACATTTGAGTTTCGTATGCTTGCATGCTCAATAAAATTGCCTCTACTCTCGCGACCAAAGATAATTCCAAACCATTGGCCAGCTTCATCTAAAAATGGCTCCTCTAATCGATCTCCTTGTATGATGACCGGGTTGTCTACTGTACCGGTCACATTGATGCGGCCATTTTTCAAAAAATACAATATGCCATCATTGAAAACACCAAATACATCATTTCTTGCTATCCCTCCATGTACATGTATGCGAGCTCCTGCCGGAATCGTTAACAAACAACTATCTATAAACACCTCTCCATAAATGACATAAGGTTTTGGATCATCCCAAACGATTTCCTGATTGTCGCAGGTAAGTACAACGGGTACCCCTTTATTGAAACGACTTGGAAAGTAGTTGGCATTTTGTCCCCAAGCCTCCAAGTTGACAGATTGTTGATTGTCATTGGTTTCAAAAATAAGTCTCTCCTCCACTACAAATGGACTGTTAGATAGCGGATCATCCGGATCTATAGTTACTTCAATGAAAGCATATATACTATCATTGGCAAATATCTCTGCATTTTGTACACTCTTGCCGCCAGGGTCACCATCTACATTGATTCTGAATTTTGAATTATCGCCTTGTTCGAGGTAAATGTTCTGAATCCTTACAGGACCATCATTTCTATTGTATATCTTGATAGAACGTGTAGCGGAGCCCAATTCTGTAAACACTGTGTCAAACCTAAGTGTATCTAATGAAAACTCAAGCTGAACATCGCCAGAGGTAATAAAATTTGCATCGTCTTCACAAGCCATTGTAAAAAGTAGGCCCATTAAGCAGCATGCGATTATATATCTGTTCATTAAAGTTCTGTTTTTTAAACGTCCACAAAGCTATTATGATTTCCTTAAACTTGTGTCGTTTTGTATTACAATTTTGCTTTTTATATGCATTAAAGCCATTGTTTTGTCGGCTGTCAGAATTTAGAGTGATTGCCAAATTATTACCTATTAAACATGAATTATTCCGAATTTTGTCTAAAGTCTAATCGCTACTCCTTCGGAGGCTGTCGAATCGTCCTACGGACTGTTGAAGCTAAATTTGTTGCTGCATTTTGTGCAGAACGCATTATTTAGGCTTATGAACTTATTTTTTTTAGCTCACATAAGTTGGCTTCATAAGCTTGAATAATTTATTTCACAGTGTACTGAGCTAGGTAGTAGCCAATACTTAATCTTCGACAGATTTTCCGCAGGAAATTCAATTAGACA
>JBCBCD010000694.1:0-4349 GCA_038530915.1 Bacteroidota bacterium | reverse complement strand
CTGTTGTGATGATTGGTTTAAGTATGATTTGCAAATAGCTAATATTGAATAGTTTACAATGCTATTCAATTAATTTAAGCTGACTTACTTGGGTAGAATAAAATGGTAGGTAAGCCAGAGTCTAGTTGATGTTGATAATGTAAAGTTTTTTATTGTAGTAGTAGTTAAGCATTTACAATATAAAAGTACAATAAGTAAAATCCAAGTATTGGCTAAAGATAAAAATGTTAATTACTGGAAAGTTTACATTTTGTTAATGTTTAGAAGGCATGTTTTTGATTGAAGCTTAATTTTTGAGCCACCTACTAAACAAAAAAACACTCACCAAAGCAAACACACCCGTAACCACAATCAACCAAATTGGAAAAACTCCATCTGCAAACTGATTCAATGCCCAAAGTCCTAGAGGAATGCTAATCAATCGAACATATTCCAGTATACTGACCCACTTGAGTTTTCTTTCAAATAAAAAGCCAAAGATCAAAGTGGTCAATACGATCCAGACGGCGTATATAAGTTTGGTACTACTGGAAAAAGTCTCGTTGCTCAGGAAATAATTGACTATGATAAGCAGTGAAGCCACGAATTGAGCAAATACATAAAAGCCCATGAAACGATGTGTGGACACATTGTATTTTTTATATTCAGTAGTGACTTCTTGTGGTGCTTGAAAGCCACCTAAGTATTCAGGTAGCCAGCCGGGAGGATTGAATAAGATCTTCAAGGCATCTCCAGCTGATTTTACCTTTTTAAGGTAAGCCCACAAATCTATATAATGTGCAAAATTGGCATATACTGGATTCCAACTATTGATGGGCTTGGTAACTCCATAATTAGGACGTTCTTCTTCTGCTTTAAAAGAACCAAACATTCTATCCCATACAATGAAAACACCCGCATAATTCTTGTCAATGTATTTTGGATCCCTACCATGATGCACTCTATGATGTGATGGCGTATTCATTACCGCTTCAAACCATCTGGGCAGTCTATCGATGTGTTCGGTATGTATCCAAAACTGATACAAAAGATTAAGTCCCCCAACCACTGTAAATTGAACCGGATCGAAACCAACCAAAGCTAGAGGAAGATAAAAGGGAAGGCTCCAAAACTTGGAAGTAGAACTCTGTCGCAAGGCCACTGATAAGTTGTAATCTTCAGATTGGTGATGAACCGAATGCCCACCCCAAAACAAACTCACTCGGTGTGCCATTCTATGATCCCAATAATAGCACAAATCCCAAAGTATAAATAGGATGAAAAAGCTGGTCCAGTTCGCTTCCAAAGTGAAAAACCTGAAATATTCAAAGACAAGCGTATAAATACCAACGGTGATGATTTTGAGGAAAGTACCCGTCACCTGCTGCAGAATTCCTGTGCTGATATTCGTGATGGCATCATTAAGACGGTATGTTTTTTTATTAGAAAAATGCTCATATACCAATTCAATTGCCATCAATATGAAATACATCGGTATGGCTAGTATGACCGGATTCAAATTCATAGTTGTCTTCTTGTCTGTATTTTTCTTAAAACATAAAAATATGCATTGTTAAGCTAATTATAAATCACTATTAAGTAATTTCTATTTTAGGTACTCTATGAAACTCCATGTTACCCTATGGTGAATAAAAAAACAAAAACTATTCATAACAATATTCCCCATCAGGAAAATCAAAATAATACGTCTCCACAAACTCAGCCTCTAATGCTTTAAACTGTGTTATGAAAATATCGCTGGCATATTGATCTTCTACTTTGTATTGCGGAAAGTCAGTATGCAAGCTTTTATTGATGGGAAGTTTCCTACTGATCAAAAGACTTTCATGTGGCAGTCCCCAATTCATCAATCGGAATGCTTGGGGAATTTGCTCCTCTTTTATAATCGTTTTATTACAACTAGTGGTTGCTATTTTTTCATAAATCCATTCCATCCGGTTGTAATATTTCCCAGCGGTGAAACAGATTCGACCAATGGAGAAAAGGAGCAGAGCTATGATGACTACTCTGATATATTGATTCGCTAAATGTTTAGACTCAAACAGTAGTGGATAAAAAACAAACAATAGGAAAGGATAATAATTGATCTCATTGTAGAAAGAATAGCTGGCATCGGGTTCACCGATGAGTAGGATGAAAAAGAAGCCAAGACAATAAGCTAGAATAAATAGAAGTGAGAGCCATTTTTTTCTAAAAAGCATTACAATTGACACTGTAAGTAACCCCAATACGATGAAATGAAACTTATAAAAAAGTTCTTCAGGAAGCGTTTGCAACATAGGAGCTTCCCAAAAACGGTACCAATAATTTTCAAGGTTTGCTGCAAAGGCATTAGACTTCATCTTGTCGTACCAACTGGCAAAAAAGCTACTCTTTATGATGAACAACAGAAGATATGAAAAGAGCGCCCAGGTAGCTACTCTATTGATTTTCCAACTGTATAATTGATCGTAAATCAAGAGAAAAACAACCGGAAAAAGCAAGATGGGGTGATAAAAGTTGAGCAAAACAGCATAAATAAAAGCTATTAAACCTGATAAAACGTTCTTTTTTCTT
Source organism: Bacteroidota bacterium (assembly GCA_038530915.1). Lineage (GTDB taxonomy): Bacteria > Bacteroidota > Bacteroidia > Chitinophagales > Saprospiraceae > JANQPA01. The sequence goes on along the minus strand of JBCBCD010000694.1, from coordinate 1,793 downwards.
TCCAATCGATCAATGCTCGCCTTGAAAAGTAAAGCGACAGACAAGCCTTGTATGAGCTCAGAATTGCACCAGAAGAAACCATCACTACAAGCCAAAAGCAATAGAAATAATTGCATTAATACCAGTCTTGGTCTTTTGTAATAATGGACCAACAACAAAAACGCAATGAAATGCATCAACACATAAGAAAAGGAGAAACTCATCATCACCAGATCTAAATCTGCATGCAACTGACTAAGTAAGTAGGGGAGGAACCTGACCACTGTAGCCGGCCATCGATAAGCCATGACCGTGATTTTGCCTTCACAGATAAGCAAAAAAGTTTGGAAGGCATTATCCAGATTAGTTGTTCTGGCTTCGTAATAGAAAAAACATAGAAAGAAGAGTACAGCAAAAGTGATATAGCCTACAATTTTAACCCATTTTGCTGTATTCATATTTGCAAAAACTATTATTTATTTCATCCAAGATTTAAGTCGATCATAAAATTCCTTATTACGAGCGTCATTATCTACATCTTTTATCAGAGCATCCATATTCTTTTGGGTAATTTCTGATAAAGTCCATCCCAAAGGAAATTTGATCTGCTCACCATTTAAAGTATCTGGTAAGTGAAACCTTGCATAATCAAACTCGATGTCCTGTGAAATATTATCGACATCATAGGTGAAATAATTAGCTCTTGAAAGCCAAGAATTATAAAAACTCAATAAGGGTGCAGTGGTTTCATATAAGTTTTTCAAACCTGTAGTGGTACTATCTACCGAACTTTGACTGTTTCTAAAAAAGATGAGAGTAGGGATGATGGTAAGATTAGAATCCAAGCTTTTTTCTTTCAATTCTTCTCTTATCATGTCATGAATTTCTAGTGCTGTATGTAAACCTGTATTGTCAAAATAACCACCATCAACAATATTGCCCCAATAATCTCCATCTTCATCAGATATCTTTGCCACTGGTGTCACAAAAGGGAAGCGAGCACTTGCAAAGGTGGCACTCTTCAATAAATATTGCTTGCCACTAACATTTTCAACATCAATAGCAGCCGGAAAATACCTTTTATCCAACTTTAGGTTGGAGATCAAGCTTTTATTTCCGGTTTCTACTCGAGTGGTATTGAAGAAAAGGTTGGGTAAATCAAATCGGTTATTGTCATTCCATAATTCTTGTAAAGGAAGGTTGGGCGTATTCTCATTGATTACATCTTCATATATATTACTCCATGAATTTTCCAATTGCCGAGCTCGACTAAAGCTTTCTATGGGGAATGGTAAAAATCGTTGTACCATATCAGGAAACAACATTCCTGCTAATAATGGACTCAAAAAATCTTCGCCTAAAATAGTTTTAATATCTGTTGTATCTGCTTTTCTATTGCTGGGCAAGCAATGATCTCGATAGTAGGCATTAAAAGTGGCCAAGCCCACACTACCGCCCGAGACCCCGCTCATCGCATAGGTATTGCGCATTAAATCAGGAAACTCATTTTGTAGTTTAACCAATAAGCCTGCTGTCCAATAAGCCGAACGGATACCTCCTCCTTCAGCTGCCATCACATAGATGCGTGCGGTATCGTTTTTGATGAAGTAGGGCTGTTGTAATTTATAGGACAACCACTGATCAAAGTTATCTGTAATTGTTTGGTTCCTGGATGTGTTTTCTTTGCCAAACCTTAATGCATGATTATTATTGAAGAAACTAAATATAATCAGCAGAAAAAGTGTCAAAAAGAAAACCGGAGCATTCCACTTCTTTCGAAGCTTTGACAATTCAGTTACGATAATGGATAAAAA
>JBCBCD010000693.1:0-4351 GCA_038530915.1 Bacteroidota bacterium | reverse complement strand
ATCTATTGCCCTGGTATTGGATTCATAAGAACATTTATCGAATCGCTCTTTAAAAATCCTTTTATCATATAATTCTAAGGGAATCTCTACTTCACCACTAGCCGGTAAGCTTATTACGGCATGCGTTTTTTTACCTGCTGCATTGCCAGCGGCAAAAACACATATTTTCTTTGCAACATTTGCAAAGGTTTGTTCCAGAAAGACTTCTTGTCCATCCATTTCTTCAGATAAACCGTCATGAGGCCCTACATCATGCCCAAAACTGCAATTGATGACCACGGGTTTATTTGAATCATCACCCATCTTATTGATAAAGGAAATGGCATCTTTAAATCGTTTTAGTGCACTTACTCCAGAAGGATTTTTGGCAAGATGCAGCAACTTCACAACCACGATATCTGCTTCGGGTGCTATTCCGGTAAACTCGAAACGGGGACTATTATTTAATGCAGCTTGTCTACCATTTCCTGCAGCTGTAGCCGCTACATGCGTTCCATGCCCTGAGCAGTCTTTGGTTCTTATAGTCGTTTGAGGATTCGTACCATCCAATACCTTGTCAATAGCTGTTTTTTTATACTCAACACCATAGGTCGTATTTCCTCCTGATAACATATTGGCAGGTGGACTACTTTCAGAACCTTGTGGAGTTAAACCTTGGTCCCATATACTAAGGATGCGAGTCTTGATACCCGTATTTTCCAAAAAAGCATCATGTTTCCAATCAATGCCGGTATCAATAATACCTACTATCACTCCTTTTCCGGTATTCCCAGTAAAAGCGCCAGTAGTTTGATTAACCGTCCAGACAAAGGTAGAGTCCGCACCATTTTTCTTTCTGGCTTCGATTTCAGCGGCACTTGTTTCTAAAAATGGCTCCATTTCACTACCATAAAACAACTTTAGGACGTTTGGATGATCAATGATCTCTTTCAATTTGGATAGATCTACCAGGCCATCAGCGGCATTTTCCGGCTTCTTAAAATCTGTTTCAAAACCAAGCACTTCAATTTCTGAAAGTGCATTGGTATAGTGAAGGGTCAAGAATATTTTTTGGGGACCATCAACTAATGCAGGATGTCTCCAAATTCCTTTTTTCCATTCATTTTCTTCTAATTTTAGAAAATTCACATATAAGGATTGGAGGCCACTATCCATTTTATCCCAAATGATTGACGACATAACGATTGATGTTTAACTAAGTGTTGTCTAATATCAATTAATTCATTGTCGAATTATACAGGAAAAGCTAAACGGTAAGTTACAGGTAGCAAAATATTCCATTCGGTTTCGGGTAATAAGACTCATGTGTTATATCGGTATTAGGTGCTAAGCAATACAAAATAGAAATCTGAGTAATGCCTTAAATGAGACAACTCATCTATCGAACTAGTAGTAAGCTGGGGTTAATCAGCCTTATTTATTTGAATGTCTTGAAAATTTCAAAACCAACAATATCATAAGAAGATATAATTGCTATTAGCTATTGTATTGAAATAATCAAATGTGGAATAGAGATAGTGAATAATTGGTAGTGTAGTAAAATGTATGATGATCAAATATTGCAGCCCTGTAAGGGCGAAATATGGTTAGTACGTATGTAAAACATCTCATAAGCGTGCCAACTGGTACGCAATATATAGTGTACCTATCGGCACACATCATTACATCGCTTTTTCTAGCTAACAATATTCTGTCCCGCTGGGACAACTATATAAAACATCATATATTTTGAGACACTTCCGAATCATTTATACTACAATATACAAAAAAAGAAAATAAAAGAAAGGGGAAATTGTGAAGCTGTTGAAATTAACTATGGAAAATGGATAGCAGCCGCTGGCTGCTATCCATCTTATCCCTTAATTTACAATCTTAGAGGTATAAATCGCAACTTAGCTTAGGTTATTGTGCTACATCCAAATATACCAAGCGCTCTAGTCTAGACAATTCTTTCTCATCTACATACTTGCCTATTTCACGACGGAATTGCTCTATGTTATTGTAAGGACGGTATTCTTCAAACTCGTGTGCCATCTTGCTTCCAACTCCCGGTAAGGCCAGGATCTCTTCTTCAGTGGCTGTGTTTAGTTCTACTGGTACAAAAACATATTTTTCATAGCGTGCAATTTCTGCATCTTCTACATACTTACCCATTTCGCGACGAAACTGAGCCACTTTTTTGTAAGGGCGATATTCTTCAAACTCGTGTGCCATCTTTTTCCCTACACCCGGAACCATCAAAAACTCTTCTTCAGGAGTTGTATTCAAGTTTAATGGTACAAAACAAGTTGTCAGAAAGTTTTCCTTAGCTGTTTCATCCATAGCTGTCAAGAGTTTTGCGAAGTCTGTTATGTTTAAGAATGGACGATTGTCAAGGATTTGCTGTGCCAAGTTTTCATCCACCTGAGCCAAGGTCAATAATTCTTCCTTGGTAGCCAAGTTAGGATTCAATACAGTCGTTTCAATTGTAGCGATTTCCTCTACTTTAGGAGTTTCAGTCTCTGTAGTAGCTTGCTCCTGAGTTTCTGTATTTGCTTCACCTGCACAATTAAATACAAAGCCTGCAATTAGTATCAACCAAAAAAAACGCTTCATAGTAGTATAAGTTAATTATTAAATAGTGTTTCACTTTTGACGTAGGGTGTAGGCCCAACCAATAAGACCGGTTGCCATCATCGTTCCAGGAGCCAATACAGGCGTTGCACCTTTCAAAGTTTCCCAAATCAACTTTCCTCCTTTCATAGCAGGATACATTTCTAATTCGAACTCCATATTCCCTTTGTAGTGTAGGGCAAAACCTAGTATTCCACTAATCAAAAAAAACAACATCAAGGCACGAAAAACCTGCTTACTCAAGTTGGACTGAGACAGTCCAAACCAAGCCACTGCAATAAGCCCAAGTCCTATCAATAAGACAGGTACGAGCTGCCACCAATCTTGTGTATGTTCTAAAAGCAAAAGTTCGGCTCCTGTACCGAACAAGCTCAAAAGGAAGGCTGCTAAGATTACTTTTTTCATTGATGTGGTCTTAAGTTTACTGAAGTTCAAAGGTAAATGATAGAGCCAGCTTGTACAAAGGAAAGCTTATTTTTATTTAGTCTAAAGTTGGATTGGTAAATTTAATAAAGCTTATTTGAAGCGTTGCAACGCTTCAAATAAGCTTTATTAAATTTTGACTAATTTCCATTTATAAACGAACAAACAAATGACATCCAAGCAATCGACAAAAACCAACTTACTTAAAACATTAGGCCCGGGTTTACTATTTGCGAGTACGGCCATTGGTACTTCACACTTGGTCCTTTCTACCAGAGCTGGAGCTTACCATGGGATGATCATTGCAGTAATTATATTAGCTGCTTTATTGCTGAAATATCCTTTTTATGAATTTGGGCCTCGCTATGCATGTGCTACAGGCCATAGTTTATTGAAAGGATACCGAGATCAGGGGAAATGGGCCGTTTGGTTGTTTTTAATCGTCGTATTTGTCGATATGTTTACGGTAACTGCTGCCATAGGTGCAGTATCTGCTGGTTTGCTGAGTACTTTATTTGGCGTTACTTGGGTTTCAATACCTATCCTGTCAGGAATAATAATTGCTGTTACCATTGCCATTTTGCTTTTAGGTGGATACAAAGGCTTGGACAATTTCATTAAGTTTATTTCGGTAGTTTTACTTATCACCGTACTCATCGCTTTTGTAGCCGTACTATTAAAAGGCCCTGTGGAGCCAGTTAGTGAATTTACAGCTCCTCCCCTATTCGAAGGAGCAGGATTGGCTTTGATCATAGGATTGATTGGATGGATGCCTGCCGGAATGGAAGCCTCTACGATGAACAGCATCTGGAATGTTGAGAAAATGAAAGCCACCAACTACCATCCCAAACTGAAAGAAAGTCTATTCGATTTCAACCTGGGGTATATTTTCACCATTGCTTTGGCCATCATGTTCTTAACCATAGGTGCATTTACCATCTATGGTACTGGACAAGTGTTGGATGGCAATGCCACACAATTTACCAACAAACTGCTTGCCGTGTTTACTTCTAATCTGGGGGATTGGTCCTATTATATCATAGCCATAGCTGCTTTTGGTACCATTTATGGGACTTTGATCACCGTGATGGATGCTTTTCCCAGGTGTTTTGTACATGGCATCCGAGTATTAAAATATGAGCAGATTGAAAATGATGACATACAAAACGCTTTTTTAACTAGTTCTTACAAAATTGTACTCATTGCATTGGGTATTGGAGGATTTGCGCTGTTTTACTTTTCAGCAGCCAGCATGGTCAAATTGCTAGATGTAGTGACCATCATTTCTTTCATGCTCGCCCCTTTCATAGGTTTT
>JBCBCD010000692.1:0-4352 GCA_038530915.1 Bacteroidota bacterium | reverse complement strand
ATACGCGATAAATGTTAAACTTACACTTGAAATTTCTCAAAGAATTTTATTTTTGAGCCGCATTTGAAAAATTATTACCAATTAATTTTATAGAAGAATTACAATGGCGTGGAATGCTTCAGGATCATACTCCTGGAGTTGAAGATGTACTTTCTAAAGGATCAGTGACAGGATATATAGGTTTTGACCCAACTGCACCTTCTTTAACTATAGGAAATTATGTGCAAATCATGTTGCTTAAGTTGTTTCAATTGTCAGGAAACAAACCCATTATTTTGATGGGTGGTGCAACTGGTAGAATTGGTGATCCTTCCGGAAAAGATAAAGAGCGTGATCTAAAATCCTATGACGAATTGGACCACAACCTTGAATTTCAAGCCAAACAATTCTATAAATTCCTGGATTTTGAAGGTCCTAATGCTGCTGAAATTGTAAACAATATAGATTTCTACAACAAACTAGGCGTTATTGACTTTTTGCGTACGGTTGGTAAAACCTTGACCGTCAATTATATGATGTCCAAGGAATCCGTTAAAAAGCGCATTGAGACCGGTATTTCTTTTACAGAGTTTAGCTACCAACTTTTACAGGGATACGATTTCCAGTGTTTGTACAGTGAAAAGAACTGTATCCTTCAAATGGGCGGTTCCGATCAATGGGGTAATATTACTTCAGGAACTGAGTTTGTGCGTAGAAACCTTAATGGCAAGGCCTATGCTTTGACTACTCCTCTTCTTACAAAAGCGGATGGAAAGAAGTTTGGTAAGTCTGAACAAGGCAATATATGGTTGGATGAAAACATGACCAGTCCTTACAAGTTTTTCCAATTCTGGATCAATGCTGCGGATGCCGATTTACCAAAATTTACAAGATACTTCACTTTGAAGTCTCGTGAAGAAATAGAAGCCATAGAGAAAGAACTGGCTGACAATCCTAGAGAACTTAAACGCCTCTTGGCAGAAGAGTTAACAGTAAGAATTCACTCTGAAGAAGCTTACCAATCGGTCCTAAAGGTCTCTGAATTGCTTTTTAATAAAAAGGCAAGTAAAGAAACGCTTATGGAATTAAAAGCTAATGACCTTTCAACAGTAGCTAGTGAAATTCCAACTTTTACAATTAACAAAGACTTATTAGTTAATGGCATCAATATCGTTGACCTGGTAGCTGAAGCAACCAATATGCTGGCTTCCAAAGGTGAAGCGCGTAGAGCCATTAAAAACAATGCGATCTCCGTCAATAAAGACAAGATCAGCACGCATGAACAAACCATCAACCATGAAGCCATCTTGCACGATAAGTACGTAATGGTTGAAAATGGCAAGAAGAATAAATTTATGCTCATCGTTGAGTAATTTACATATGGTGATGTGTGATATGTGATCACACATCACCATATCACACATCACACATCACACATCACCACATATAAAATGCAAAACCTAACCATTTACCAAGTTGATGCTTTTGGAGATGCTACCTTCAAAGGCAATCCTGCTGCAGTTTGTCCATTGATGTATTGGTTTGAAGATGACATCTTGCAGAAGATAGCCATGGAAAACAACCTATCTGAAACGGCATTCACCATACCTACTGCAAATGGATTTCGCATCAGATGGTTTACGCCCAATAAAGAAGTACGGTTGTGTGGACATGCAACACTAGCAACAGCACATGTACTTTTTGAACACCTTAAGTACGAAGGAAATAAAATCGTATTTGATAGTCTAAGCGGACCATTGCGAGTAGAAAAAAATGAGTTGGGCTATACCATGGATTTTCCTGCGGATATAGGTGAAAAAATTGACAATCTGCCTACTGAATTAGTAGAAGCTTTTTCCGTACAACCTATTGAGTATCTCAAAGGAAAAGATGATTACTTATTGATTTTTGAAAGTGAAGAAGAGGTATTATCCCTACAACCAGATTTTGGATTGATTGGTAAAGTAGAAGCAAGAGGCATTATAGCTTCAGCCAAGGGTTCTGCTACTGACTTTACATCTCGTTGTTTTTATCCAGCCTATGGTATCAATGAAGATCCCGTCACCGGTTCTGCACACACTTTATTGACACCATATTGGGCAAAAAAACTAGATAAGCAACAATTAACCGCTCTACAAGCGTCTCAAAGAACAGGAGACTTGAAATGTGAATGGTCAGGTGATCGCGTGAAGTTGTCTGGTCAGGCAGTGACGTATATGATTGGAACTATTTGGATTAATTCATAAGTGATGAGTGATAGGTGATAAGTAAAAATCGCCTACCACCCATCACCTATCACCCATAAAAAGTATGAAAAAAAAGCTTAGCGAAATCCTTGTCCACTTGGGCGAAGACCGATCCAAGTATTTTAATGCCGTCTCTACTCCTGTCATTCAGACCAGTAACTTTGCTTTCGATAGTTTGGAAGACTTTAGACAAGCGTTTACCGATGAACTGGAAAACCATGTTTATACTCGAGGTAATAATCCAACTGTAAAAATTCTTAGGCAAAAGATAGCTGCTTTAGAAGGAGCTGAAGATGCTTTGGTAGTTGGCAGTGGAAGTGGTGCTGTAGCCATGGCTGTTTTAGCCAACCTAAAGACCGGTGATCATGTAGTATGTGTGGAATCTCCTTACACCTGGACAAAGAATTTATTGGTGAACTTATTGCCCAGATTTGGAGTTACTCATACCTTCGTAGATGGAACGGACATTGAAAACATCAAAGCAGCCACTCAGGAAAATACAACTTTGCTTTACCTGGAAAGCCCCAATAGCTTGATGTATCATTTGCAAGACCTGAAGGCTTGTGCTGATTTTGCAAAATCTAGAGGCATACTTACCTGCATAGATAATAGCTACTCCTCCCCCATCTTTCAAAATCCTATTGCTTTTGGAATCGATATCGTCGTTCATTCTGCTACGAAATATATTAATGGACATAGTGATGTTGTAGTCGGTGCAATATGTAGTACCAAAGCAATGATCAAAAAGATTTTTGATACGGAATATATGACTTTGGGTGGAATCATCTCGCCACATGATGCCAATTTGGTCATCAGAGGACTGCGTACTTTGGAATTAAGGTTGCAAAGATGTAACGAGAGTAGCCTCAAAATCGCACAGTTTTTGGAAGATCACCCTAAGGTAGACAAGGTACTCCATCCGTTTTTACCATCCTTCCCACAGCATGAGTTGGCCAAAAAACAAATGAAAGGTTCCGGCGGCCTATTTTCATTTTATCTAAAGGCAGACGCCATAGAACAAGCCGAAAACTTTGTCAAAAGCCTCAATCGGTTCTTACTCGCAGTTTCATGGGGTGGTTATGAATCGCTCATTATGCCTACTGTGGCATTTTACAACATTCCCGGTAGACCTGACTCACCTATCCCTTGGAATTTTGTGAGGTTGTATATTGGATTAGAAGATCCGGACTGGCTGATTGAAGATTTGGAACAAGCATTGAGGTTGGTGTAGGGTGTAGAGTGTAGTGGGTATTACACTCCAGAGCTCCATCACCGTCATTATCTTCTCCATCAAAAGTAATACCATAAATGACAGATCCACCTGATTGATAATTTAAAATAACCGTATAGGTACCTGGCTCAGTTGCCGTTATATCAGTTGGCACTGTATTACTTGAGAAAGTCAATCCATCAGGTAATAACCAACCTAAAGGATCTCTTACTCCGATCTGCCCAACATTAAATAGGGTTAAGCCTTCTGTACATACGGATATTTTAGAAGGAACCTCTTGTCCAAAGGTCTTTGGTAGGCATCCCAATATGAGAAATAATATCAAAAAGGTCGTTTTACTAGAAGTCATATCTATTTCGTTTTAGAATAGATGATAAGTAGCTTATGACTTCAAGTTAAGTACCTGTTGAAACAATTTTGGAGTTTTTAAGTAGAGGGTAGGAATGGATAAGTGAGGGGCTTGATTTTTAAGTAAATGAAATCATCTTTCATTGTTCATCTTTCATGGGGGTATGCTCTTATCTAGCGTTACATTTTCTCCTAAGCTTTGCGTACAATTGAAAGAATTTATCAGGCTGTAAAGTACTGAGGTATGGTAAAATACAAAGGGCCTAACAATCAATTAAGCAATTGACTATTAGACCCTTATTGTACTTATTTTCATGAAATTATCTAACTGCCAGTGTGCAGCTCTGCTTTGTTATGATTATGATTTGTTACTTTCTTACTACACTTCAAATAACGCACTTTTATCTGGTTTTGGACAGCTACATTTATGCAGTAGTAAGTTTCGTTTATGAAGTGGAAGGTAATACCATTTTTTAAAATAAGAATATTATAAATGAGTAAAAAAACAAACTGATTTAAAACAAATATTTTCGTCAAAAGTCTTGACT
>JBCBCD010000691.1:0-4353 GCA_038530915.1 Bacteroidota bacterium | reverse complement strand
ACATCAGCAAAATATCCAACTTAGAAATAATTGCTACCTCCTAACACTTTAGTATCCATTTCAGCTTCTTCTGACTGTTCGGGAATGCCATTTTCAACAATCATTTCCAGCTTGTCATCCTTGGTCCAAATATTGATTCTAATCCAGGATTTTTTCTCGGTATTCGCTACACCATGTTTAAATGCATTTTCTACGAAAGGGAGCATGAGTAAAGGAGCAATACGCTTTCCATCCATAGAACCACTTTGTTCAAAAGCCAAATCCAGTCGTTTGCCATGCCTTACTTTTTCCAGTTCTATATAATTTTTGAGTTGCTCAATTTCTTTTTCCAAAGCAATGCTTGGCACATCAATCTCATACAGCATATAACTCATTATTTCTGACAGGCGCAATACGATCTGAGGTGAGCGTTCGTCCTGAGTTAAAACCATACCATACAAGTTATTTAGAGTATTGAACAAAAAATGAGGTTGTAATTGATTTTTGAGCAGCTTCAATTCTGCATTTAGCTTTTCTTCTGAAATCTGTCGATTTAATTTTTCCTGTTGGATTTGATATTGAAGCAACTTAAGAATGGTAGGGAGTAAGGCAATGTATACAAGATCTAATACCTTATAGCCAATTTTCGTATTCCAATAGGTAGGCCAGGTATTGTCTAAAATGTAAGGATTGATGATATAATGATTTAGAGCAGAAATAGCTACCCCACCAATGATCCCGATAAGTATGGTCCAAAACAGAAACTGCACATAGGCCTTTTTTAATAAAAACAAAGGCACCAAATAATAAATCACAAAATAGGTAAAGGGGAGTTTGATTGTCATCACGATCAACTCTACTTGTATCCATGACCAGAAACTCTTCTCCTGATAATTCGTGTTGATGGTGGCAAAAAATAACAACCATAGCAACCAATAGACCACATGCCGACCCAATCTTTGCCAGCTCCAGGAGGTATATACTTTTTCTAAATTAAACATTACCAAAATTTATACAATCTCTGATTCAATAAATTAGAAAAATGCTGAAAAGCTGATTTTAACGGACAAAAGCGGTTGTTTCTACTTCAGATAAGTTGAATAAGTTGGAATGAACCTTTTGTTTATACTAAGCTCATATAGAGCATTTAAGAAAGATAATGTGTTGTAAAAGGAAAACATTGCAGTATTGATTTTAAACTCTATTGCGATGAAAAAGATATTGACTTTATTCTTCACACTTTTACTTTTTGTTTCTCATATGCTGGCTCAAAACCAGGTAACAGGTAAAGTTACTGACCAGCAGCAACAACCACTTGCTTTTGCAAATGTATTATTGTTGAACTATGCCGACAGCAGCTTTGTGCAAGGATCGATAACCAATGATGCAGGAGCTTTCTTGATGGAGACTGTCGAAGCTGGTAAATACTTTTTAAGTGTTTCAATGATTGGATATGATACTTATCAGTCTTCACCCTTTTCCATTTTAGCCACTGAAAATCAAAATCAAAATTTTGATATTACTCTTTTAGAAGGGAGTACCAGTTTGGCTGAAATTACAGTGGTTGAAAAGAAACCTTTACTGGAACAAAAGATAGATCGAACGATTGTCAATGTGCAGAATAGTGTAGTAGCTGCCGGGTCTGACGTGCTAACTATCTTGGAACGTTTACCAGGCATAGAAGTAGATCGCATCAACAATCAAATCCAAATGCAAGGCAAAGAAGGAGTTGTTGTAATGCTCAATGGAAAAATGATTCGTATGGATGCTAATGGTTTGGTGCAGTTATTATCAGGACTGAATTCAAATGACATTCAAACCATTGAGTTGATCACAACACCACCTGCTTCTTTCGACGCGGAAGGGGATGCTGGGATTATCAACATTAAAACAAAGAAAATACTAGATGAAGGTTTTAATGGGAGCTTATCTGGGAATATAGCTTATGGACTTAGACCTAAATTTGGTGGGGGATTCAACTTCAATTATAAGAAGAATAAATACAATATCTTTTTAAGCAGTACCAATACCTACACGCTCTCTCAAGAGGATATCACTATTTTTCGCCAAAACAATAATGAGAATATCCTTACTACTACTCAAATATTCAGTGATAGACCTTCTTCAACAGGTTTGTACAATTATCGATTGGGGATGGATTATGAGTTGAGTGATCGATCTACTGTAGGCTTCCTTTTTTCCGGCTATTGGCGAACATGGGACATGTATTCTGATATGTTTTCGTCCATAGAAAACAATATAGGAGAAGCTTTTTCTACTAGCAATGACGCATATGAGCAAAACGACTGGACACACTGGATGACCAATATCAATTTTCGTCATCGATTCAAAGATGAGGGCACACTCAATATTGATTTTGACTATTTGGAGTTTTCAGAACAAAACCCTATCACTTATTTGGAGAACTTCATGGATGCTGATGCCAATACCTTTGATATTAGAGATTACTTTTCACAAAGGTTGACAGATGTAGATTTTCAGGTAGTAAAAATTGACTATGCTAAGTCCTTATCTGAGCAATGGAGTTTTGAGGCCGGAATAAAAGGAGCATTATCGTCATTCATCAATGATACTGAGCTGGCCAATCTTGAAAATGGAGCGTACATTTCAGACCCAAGGTTTACAGACGTATATTCCCTTTCGGAAAAGTTAGGTGCCATCTATTCGAGTTTCGAATTTAATCCCAACAATAAATTATCTATAAAGGCTGGTCTTCGCTACGAATACTATGATAGTGATCTGACTGCAGAGGTAGAAGGCGATATTCTTTTACAAAATTATGGACGACTATTTCCATCTGCCTTTTTGAGTTATCAACTGAGTTCAACACAGAAAGTAAGTTTTTCCTATTCAAGAAGAATCACCCGACCTTCTATTAGATATGTAACTCCAGCCTTTATCTTTTGGGGCTACAATACTGTTCTTAGCGGCAACCCCGATATTCGACCTACATTTAGTGATCGCTTAAATATTTCCTATCAACACCCATTGTTTTTATTACAGCTTCAATATTCGGATGATGATGATGCCATAACTTTTCAACCTACCGTCTTTGCAGAAGATAATTTGATCGTGACTCGAACGACAAACATGCCCGACCTGAAAACAGCAATGCTCTCCTTAAATGTACCCATTAGGTGGAATAACTGGTTTGAAAGTCGGATCAACACTTCTCTCTACTGGTTTCGTTTACAGCCCTTATTTGAAGGAAATATACAAACGTATACCAACTGGTTTTCATCTTCTACCCTGACCAATACTTTCAAATTACCAAAGGACTTTTCATTGGAGTTGGTAGGTCGATTTAATTCTGAAAGAAGAATTGGCTTGGGCACTATGCCATCCAGAACAACAATAGATTTAGGGATTAAGAAAAGCATCAATTCAAAATTAAGTATGACCCTTAATTGGTCAGACCTTTTCAATCTTAGTTCCTTTTATGCGATCAATTTTGCCGAGCCTGATTTAAATGTTGTTTACGATTGGAACTACGATGCGGAAGGCAACCTAATCAGGTTGAGTTTTTCTTACAATTTTGGAAATACCCAATTGAAAGGAGCCGGAGGTAGGACTACTGGTTCGGAAGAGGAGAGAGGCCGCATGAATTAAAAAGGTTGAATAAGAAAAAAGGCCAGCGGCCTTTTTTCTTATTCTTTTATGTAATAAGCTTCCTCGACAGGTTTCAAAGGCCGCTTAAACCAAAGTGGTCTTCTCAATCCATCAGGTCCGGGAGCAGGTTTGGTCATGGCCAGCCATTCTTTGTAGTTTTCAAACGACTTTTTTGTATCAACAAAGATGTCACCATATTTATCATTAGCATGTGGACGCTCTATTCTTACTCTTTGGTGCCAGCAATGCATACCACTTATTGGATCAGGATGTACTGCATGAGTGATGTTTTGATGCACACCTCCATCACGCCAGAAAATGCGCTTTGAGTCAGCATCATCACTATTGAAAGGTAATATTCCTGAAACGGTTTGCATTTTCCAACCTCCGTTGCCATCATTCTCTATAGCCACAGTATTGGTCCCCCAACGGTTGCCGGCATCTTGTTTCCTTCTCCATCTACCAAGGTGATGTGAACAGGCAATAACTCCCGGTTTCATCCCTTGAGTGACCCATACTTTGTCTACAAAATAACCAATATCAGTATTTAATCTTACCGAGTCTCCTGTTTTGAAACCCCACTTGGCAGCATCTTTTGGGTGCATCCAGATAGGGTTTCTATTGGAAATTTCCGTGAGCCATTTCGCATTGGCTGACCTGGAATGGATCAAAGTAGGCAAGCGGAAAGTAGGTACTAAACAATATTCTCCTTTTGATTTATCTAACTTTTCAGGATGGATATGG
>JBCBCD010000690.1:2014-4362 GCA_038530915.1 Bacteroidota bacterium | reverse complement strand
CTATTTCTAACTTCTATCCTTACGCCCGTTTTTTCACAAGAATCATACACACTTAAAAATGATAAATATCCCAAAGTAAGCGGGCAATTGATCGGTTATGATCTTATCGAGGATGCAGAATTAGAATTGAAATTTTATGCTACCGTACCCACTGCTGAAAGCCAGGAATTAACCACTATAAAACCTAATAAGGATGGTAGCTTTGAATGGAAAGCACGTATACCCATGCGATATCAGCAAATTATTTTTAGGATAGATGAACTTTACCATGGAATTTTATTGGTAGACTCTGACTTAACGGTAAATGTAGATTTACAAGCACTCAAAAAGGAGGCTGCTAAATATTTCACACCAATTCTTTCTTATGGTGGCTCTGATGGAGAACTAACCGCTTTTGTTAACAAATACACATCTTTTGAAATCCCCCACCGTAAAAAAGCACCTAACTATACCAGAGATATTCGAATGAATAATAGTCTTAGCATTGAGCAGAAATTAGAGAAATTGTATGAAGTCAATAATTATTATTTAAAAGTTATCGATGAGTTTGTGAATGAGAATCCATCACCTTATGCATGGATTTTAAAAAATGAACAATTGTCAAAGCACTATAAAGAAATCACTGCCAACTATCTTCTAAGAGAAATTCCACCTTCACTTTTCCAGGAAATAGTTGAGCATACTCCAATGATTACGAGTAATTCGATGCATGCCTATCACGTTCACTTATACATCTATTCTTATAATTTCAAATCAGATGAGAAGATTAATTTTTTAAAATCGGACTTACTAACTGTCTTGAGTGAAGAATCTGAAAGAATACGCCTACTTGCTTTGATCGATCAATACAAAAAACAAGAAAAGGGAGAAAGTGTAGACTCGAAGAAAATAACCGCTGAGTATGTCCATTTCTATAGAACCTACCAAGAGCATTTTACAAACAAATTCACCTCTTTGGTTATCAAAAATACAGAGAGCTTACCTGCTGAAAAAGGTGATTTAGCTAAGTTGTTTTTCATCAGTTCTGATATTAAGGAAAGAGACTCATACGTCACTGCTATTCTCCCCACTATTAAAACAGAATGGTGCAAAGAACTTGCACAAAGCGAATGGCAACGGACAAAAGATAAGTTGAAAGAAGTGAATGAAAAACTGGCAAAAATTGAGCAAGTACAATCAACCGACATACTAGGTGAAAGAATAGGTACGTACAAAGATGGTTCCGAATTAGTTCTTGCCAAACAAGATAATATTGAAGCTTTTTTAGCAGGCCTCAAAGCTAAATTCCCCAACAAAGCCATTCTAATTGATATTTGGGCGACTTGGTGTGGGCCTTGTATCAGCGATATGAAGAGAAGTACAGTCAATATTCAAAAACTCAGGGGTATGGATATTGAAGTAGTATATGTCTGTGTAGCTAATGGCTCCAATCAAGAAAAATGGGAAAAGAAAGTGGCAGAATTTGATCACAACACCCAACATATTTTTCTTAGTAAAACACTATCCAACCAAATCATGGATTATTTTAGCTTTACTGGTTATCCCTCTCATGTCTTTCTAGACAAAAAGGGAAAATACCACAAAGACCTTGTTCATTCTGTTAGCAATCTTAAATTTGAAGCTATTCAAAAAGTAATGAAATAATAGATCACCATGCCCACCAAGTATGTTACTATTAGCATCTATAAAAAGGACTTTTTACTTTAAACACTTTCTGACAATGAAAAAAACCTTATTACTTCTTACGCTATTCTTGTTCGTTGTAGCAATCAAAGCCCAAGATGATTTCTCATTTTTCAATAAAACCTTACCCAAAGTCACTGTCAAGCTGGAAAACTTCGATCCTGTTAAAGATGGAGAACTCGAATTGAAGTTTGTTTCTGTTGTCCCTACTCCGGAACGACAAGCTGAAAAAAAGATGACTCCAAATAACGATGGAATCGCTGAGTTTTCTCCTCGTTATCCCATCCGTTATCAACAAATTTGGTTCAGCATAGGTGATTACTATTATGGAGAGTTGATCGTGGATAAAGATTTGAGAATTACAGCTGACCTAAACAAATTGAGAAAAAAAGACATTAGCTTTCATACCGACTTAATTAAATTCGGCGGTGCCGACGGGGCACTGACGGCTTATGTCAATCAACACATTTCCTATGAAATACCTTTGAGAAAAAATGCGCCTTATTCAAAAATGGACATTTACATGGATCGGGAAGCTACTGCTGATCAAAAGGCGGCCAAACTCAAGGAGAATTTCGAATACAACAAAGGCATCATCGAAAAATTTGTAGCTAAAAATCCATCCGACTTTAATTCATTAAGTAGCACCCATGAATGTTCGGATG
>JBCBCD010000690.1:0-2004 GCA_038530915.1 Bacteroidota bacterium | reverse complement strand
ATCCGAACATTCATGGGTGCTACTTAATGAATTAAAGTCGGATTATTATGGTGATTTATTCATCATGTACCGCAATAATTCAATGCCTGACGAACTTTTCCAGGAAGCCATTAAGCATCAACCTAAAGTGTGTAGCAATAATGGTATGTCGGCTTATCATGGCTACATCAATGCAAATTTTTTCTACCCTTCTCCTTCAGAAAAGCTATCGATATTCCAGGAAGAGGTAATGCCTTCTATTACTGATCCAGTTGAAAAAAATAGACTGGAAGACTTCTTGCAAGTATATCAGGACATGGTAGAAAAAAAGGAGTATGATAAAAAGACCTTTGCAAGCGAATCCAAATACTTTAACGATCAATACAAAGAATTGGTCAATGATGCTTCAACTGCTCTATTTGTATCAAAAACCAAACAATTAAGCCCCGAGAAGGCCGATATCGTTTTAATACTTGGAGGTAGTGAAGATATTTGGGAAAGAGATCGCTATGTAAAGAATATCCTTCCTGAAATCAATAACGATTGGTGCGCCAATGTTCTCAAGAAAGAATGGGACAAGACCAAAAAGCACATTGCTATGGTCAACAAGAAATTGGAGGCTATTGAAGTTTCCACCAATACCAATCCCATTGGAGCCAGTCAAGGAAAACTCTCTAGTGGTGGAGAATTGATTTTAGCTGAGCAGGAAAATGTAGACAACCTCCTGGCTTCTATTAGAGCAAAATACCCAAATAAAGCCATCCTTTTGGATGTCTGGGCTACCTGGTGTGGACCTTGTATACATGATATGAAAACCAGTGCTGAAAACATTGAGAAATTACGTGCTATGGATGTTGAAGTAGTGTATGTTTGTGTAGAAGAAGGCAGCGATGCAGAAAAGTGGCAGAAGAAAGTAGCAGAACTGGATTTGAACACAACTCATGTTTTTCTGGATAAGAAACTCTCAGGTGAGATCATGGAATATTTTGACCTAAGAGGATATCCCAGCCATTTATTTATCAATAAAAAAGGAAAATACATTAGAGACCTTGTTCACTCTATCAGTCGTGCGGATTTAGATAAGGTAAAAAAGAAAGTAAATTAATGATATATTGTTGGACGGCTAGAGCCGTCCAACAATTATGCATATGAATCAGACCCAAAAAGGTTTACTTTCTGCATTTGGATTTTCTGTTTTTTGGGCAACCACTGGCATTACTGTCAAATTACTTCCTGATCTCTCTCCTACCTTTATTACTACTGCGAGATGTCTTTTTGCATATATAGCGCTCCTGCTTATATATGCCAGTATGGGTAAGTCCATCCGGACCTTAAGAGAAGTAAAAAAATACAAGCCTGGCGGATGGATACTCTTATTCATGATGATTGCCTATATTTTCATGGTCGTGTTGGCCTACCAATGGGCTCCCGTTGCAGAGGTAGTATTAATTAATGGATGTTCTCCGGTATTTGTATTGATCTACAAGAAAATCGTTTATAAGAAATTACCACTTAGTGAATTTATAGGTGCATTATTAGCATTAGCAGGCTTACTTATTGTAGTTCTTCCGGGACTATTCGAGCCTTCATCCGGAAATCGCATGGGTTTGATCTTTGCATTGATATCCAGTGCTTTGATAGCTTCTTATGCCATTCTTTTTTATGAGTTGGAATTGAGAAGAATAAGTCCAGATCCTTTTTCTATAACAATTAATGTCTTCTTATTGGGCAGTATTTTATTTGCCATTATACAATACTTTTCTAGTTACAATGATTCTATTTTTGACTTGAGCACCAGTGAAAGATTATTTTTAATTTCAATAGGTGTACTTTCCACGGCAGTACCCACTTTTTGTTATAGTTTTTCTTCCAGAACTTTACCTCCTGTCATCACAACTTCATTTCGCATGTTGACACCTGTTTTGGCCACATTATTTGCGTATATTATTTTTCTATCCATTCCAAAGTGGAGTGTTTACCCCGGTGGAGCTCTGATCTTAATGGGATTAATGACAATGACTTTAC
>JBCBCD010000689.1:0-4366 GCA_038530915.1 Bacteroidota bacterium | reverse complement strand
AGTTCAGTGACGATGGGATTGTCCCAAATTTGAGTAGCTACCTCATTAATCGACTTTTCAGCTATCACTTTTTGGGCTTCATTGTGATAAAAAATAGCAGATCGATATTGAGGACCTACATCATTGCCTTGTCTGTTTAAGGTAGTTGGATCATGCGCTGTCCAGAAGATCTCTAAAATTTCTTCTAAACTGATGATGTTTGGGTCAAAAGTAACTTGAACCACTTCAGCATGTTTGGTTGTACCACTACACACCGTCTTATAATCTGCTGTTTCTTTCGCACCACCAGCGTAACCCGAAACTGCAGAAATAACACCATCAATCATCAAATACACAGCCTCTACACACCAAAAACAACCGCCTCCAAGTGTTATGCTTTCATAAGAATTTGAAGCATTCATAAGTTTTAAAGTATTAGTTTGAGTTAATATTCTTATAAACAACAGGTAGGAGAGAGGAGAGGTTGCGAATTAAGAAAAAATTATAATTAGATGATAAGTTTATTAGCGAGCAAAAAAACTAATCTTTTGCTTCGTACAGCATAACATTATAACAGTATAGTCACAGGATCACAAGATGTTCCATTTCCTCTTCACTGAGTGTTGCTTGGATTAGTTGAAAAAGTTGTCTTTCTTCTTTTCTGACATGAGCTTCTAAGGTAAAGCCAAGCGTGTCGAGGTGATTCTCAAGGTCCTTTTGCTCAGGAATACTTTGGAATAATGCGCTCAATGTGATGTGCTCTGCTTTTATTTCCTCTGTTAAAGCATCCAACTCTTCTGTATAGCTCATGATATTTGGAAACAATTGCTCCTCTTCTTGTTTAAAATGAGCTTCCAGAGATTTGATATAAAAGTTGTAGGCATACTCAGCTTTACCCGCTATATCAGTTGGATAGCCCTTAAACTTGGGACCATTCTTTTTAGCCATCTGTGCTACGAAAAGAACAGAACGGTGGAAACGAGATAATGGAATTAACGATGGGTGTCTTTTCATAAGTCATTGGTCATAGGTCATCTCTCATTACTTGGTTAATTCCATGCAACTCTATGGCCTCTATGGTGAAAAATTGATCAGAAAAATTTCAATTTATAACAAATGGAATCGAACAAAGATCTCATGTAGAATTTATTTATTCAGCCTTTAAAACTTCAATTGGATGCTTAAAAGCCGCATTCCTCACCCTCGCACTTACCAATACAATAACCAGAACGGAAGCAAACGCACCAGCTATTGGAACGACCCACCATTGTGGATCTATTCTAAAGGCAAAGTTTTCTAACCATTGATAAGCTAGATAAGTAGAGGCAGGTAGGGCCAATAAAGTAGCTATACCAATTAGTACTAAAAACTCTTTATTGAAGTTGATAAGTATGTCCATCACTGAAGCTCCCAATACTTTGCGAATACCAATCTCTTTTTGTCTGTTGTAGGCGATGTAAGAAACAACTCCAATTAATCCTACCAATGCTAAGATGATGACCACCAAGCTTAATAGTCCCATTAAAATTCCTGCTCTGCTTTCATTGGTGTAGAGCTGATTGAGGTGATCATCAAGGAAGGACATGTCAAAGGGAAGGTCCTTTTCAATCCCTGTATAGGCTTTTCTGATTTTAGCTATAGTTGATGACCAATTGTTTGTATTGGCTCTTACCAACATCACAAAGGCCCATTGTGCTTCTCGATTTATATCAATTAATAGTGGTTGAGATTCATATTTAAGACTGAAATAATCAAAATCTTCAACTATACCTCCTATTAACTTGGGGTAGCCATTGCCATGTTCTTCATTTTCCCATTCGGGTTCTGCTATGATCACTTCACCAATCAATTCCTCTTCTTTTACGCCCTTTACTTTCGCTAGTTTTTGGGCTGCTGTCTTATTGATAACAAAAACATTAGCTTTTCCTGCTCTCAATTGATCGCATGCAGGACATTTAAGCTTCAATGTTTCTATAGTACCTAGGTTCATTTCTATCATCGTGCCGTCAGAAAATACTTCTTCTGTATCTTTCATTTTGTAAGTAAGCTGATTGTACATTTCCATCCCCGGAATTACATTAGTACCCACTGCTTCTATTTCTGAAAGTGTAAGCAGTTCTTCTTTGAGTAAATTGTATTTTTCCAGGCCATTCACTCCAAAAAAGATTACCCCTTCTTTTTCATACCCCAGATCTTTGTTTTTGACATATTCCATTTGCTGGTAAATAAAAAATGTAATACTCAGCAAACCAATAACCATTACGAATTGGATGGTTAATACTGTATTTGTGAAGTTGAAATGCTTTTGGGTAACTTTTGATGAATTCTTACTTCCAAATAACTTCAAAAGAGAACGCCTTCCATAAACCAAAGCAGGGTATAAACCACTTAGTATGCCGGTAAGAACTAAAAGCCCAAACAATAGACTAATGGTATTCAATTGAAATAAAAGAGACTGATCCAATTGTATTGCCATTAATTCGCTGAAGAAGGGTAGGACTAACCAAATCACTAACCCACAAATAGGTAGACAAATCATGGATAATAACACAGCTTCTATGAGTAATTGCAATGAAATATCTAATGGTCTGGCTCCTAAAACTCTTCTCATTGCCAATTCTTTTTGACGATCGGCATACATGGCTACAGATAAATTGGTGTAATTGGTAAGGATAATGAGTAGAATAACTAAACCGATGATACCAAAAGATAATAGATAAGATTTATTGGCAATGGGTTTCAATTCATAAAGGGTATCTTCAGTGAAATGAATATCTGTTAATGCAATATGGATAATGCCTTTTTGCAGCACATCATCTGTGTGACCCGGATAAATAGTATTGATCTCTTGGTTGAGTCGGCTAACTACAGTATTGGCTAATTGGTTTTCATTAGTTTTGAAATAAGTATAAGCTGCCCAACTAGGAATGCGATCTTGTAAAATGATCCAGTCAAAATCAAAATGTATGTTATCTACCTGTTTAGCAATAACACCTGAAAATTCAAAGATCTCTTCTTGTATGATCATTTGTTGACCTATAAGAGTTTCGTTTTGCCAATCATTGCCAAACCACTTTTTAGCTAGTTTATCAGTGAGAATGATTTTATTATAACCTTCAAACATAGAATTGGGATCACCCGATAGTATTTCTTGCGGAAAAACAGACTGAAACCGGTTTCCTGTATTGGTGAATAAAACATCGCCCGCTTCAAATTGCTGATTTTCAACCTTTATGTAGTATTTATCATTGCTACCAATGGATGAGTGAGACGTAACAAAATGACAAGCGACCTCCACTTCTTCCTGACTTTCTAAATAATTAATCAATTTCATTTGAGTCGCCTGTTCTGATTGATAATAATCCTCAAAAAACATAGGAGTGTAAGTCTGATCTCGGTAATTATTCATCAAACGATAAATTCTATCACTATCGGGAATAGATAGATCATAGGTGTTTTCATGATTTAGATAAATACTTATCAGCATGATGGCAGTTACACCAATGGTAAGTCCCAGTAAATTAATTGTTGTGAAACTTTTTCTATGAAGGATATTTCTGACTGCTATTTTGAAGTAATTCTTAAACATTGGTAGGAATTGTTTGGCTCTTGAATATTTCTCAAAAGCATATGGTTTGAAAAATTGAAGAACATCCAGAATGAACTTTCTTCTGGCAAAACGAAGGCCTTTTTGCTTTGAACGGAAATAGAAGGCTTCATAGAGATCTCCTTGGATCTCTTCCAATAGCTCTTCTGAACAAAACCAAATTAAAAATCGGTTGGCCCATTTCGGTGGGTTAGGAGGGTTACTCATAGGTCAGGCATTAGGTCCCACAACTTTTGTCTGCCATCTCTGATATCATTGATGATAGCAACACCTTCTGCTGTAGCTTTAAAAATCCTTTTCCTTCTTCCACCTCTTTCTGAAGTAGCTCCACCCATAAAGCTATTTACCAAACCTTTTTTTTCAAGCCTTGATAAAACAGCATGTATAGCACTGAGTGTAATCGACTTACCTGTATGCTCCTGATAGGCTTCACTAATGGAATACCCATATGCATCTCCATCCATGATAATGACCAATAGCAAAATGGTCTCTTCTAAAAATCCTAGTCCTTTCATTTGTTCATTATTTGTAGAACAAATATAGCACTATGATTCTATTACTTCAATACTTGTAGAAGTAATTCTTAATTGCAGACAATTCAATGAGCATCTTGTGATCGTTTGATGCTGTGATCCTGTGATTCAATTCTGCTAATTTGTTTAGCCAGCTAAACAAATTAGCAGAATAACTCTGTGTAACTCTGCGCAACACTGCGGTTCAAAAAATTGATCTTTTGATCTTTATTTTAAGCTCGATTTTCTTACTATCTAATACAAGTTT
>JBCBCD010000688.1:0-4367 GCA_038530915.1 Bacteroidota bacterium | reverse complement strand
AATTCCTTTTGGTCTCTAATATAAGCAGCGACCAAATCACCTACCGAAAAGGTGGTAGGGTTCGACTCAAGATTGGCTTTCAGAATATTTTTAACAAAGCAACTCCTAGAAGTGAGATCAGAATTTTTATTTCTAAGGATACCATTCTGGATTGGAACGATGAAGAACTGGCATTGCGCGTTCTCAATAGCATCCCCCCCGAAGCTAGTTTTGAGCTCAATGAAACCATCCAACTCCCTAATGATCTTCTTCCTGGTGATTACAATATTATTGTGGTGAGTTCTTCGGAAGGTGCCATTCTTTCAAGTACTGTGGAGTTAACCTCAATTAAAATCGCTAATTGATGAGAAACTGGATGATGTTCATAGCATTTTGGCTGCTTAATTTTGTATTTGTACCAAATATAATGGGGCAGTGTGACGATGATGATCCACTTATAGCAGATATTTTTTCAACAGAAATTGGTTGTCGGGATGGAGTAGTTCTATTGACTTTTAGTTTCTCAGAAGATGATGATGAGTTTGATGTATTTTACCGGATTGGTTCTACTGTTTATACTTTATCTGACATAGAGGATGGGCATACCGTCGAACACTTTATTCAGGTAGGTGACCAGATTACGCTTATCCGAGTAGAAGAAGAGTATGAAGGTGAAATCTGTGTAACTCAAGTGAATAAAACCATAGATCCCAATAATCCGGAAGTACCCAACCTAATATTATCCGCTACTCCCCCCTCTTGTGACCTCAATAATGGATCCATACAAGCACAAGCAAGTGGAACTCAGCCTCCTTATGAATTCAGCATAGACAGTGGGCCTTTTCAGTCTAATCCTATTTTCAATAATTTATCTACAGGGACTTACACCATTACCGTGAGAGATGACAAAGGGTGCACCAACACTAGTACTCAAAACTTAAGCACGACGGATGACCTCAGCCTTAGCATAACTGAAGTTATAAATCCTACTTGCAATGCCAACAATGGCTCCATCTCTGTGCAAGCTAATGGAGGGCAAACACCTTACTCCTACAGCATCGATGGAAGCAACTTTCAGGACAATCCATTTTTCAACAGCCTAGCAGAAGGAAATTATATCATCATCGTAAGAGATAACAACAATTGTAGCCGTTCTGTAGAGCAAAACTTAAGTACAACGGATAACCTCAGTCTTGTCATTGCTGAAGTTATAAATCCTACTTGCAATGCCAGCAATGGCTCCATCTCTGTGCAAGCTAGTGGAGGGAAAACACCTTACTCCTACAGCATCGATGGAAGTAATTTTCAGGACAATCCACTTTTCAACAGCCTAGCAGAAGGAAATTATACCATCATTGTAAGAGATAACAACAACTGTAGCCGTTCTGTAGAGCAAAGCTTAAGTGCAACGGATAACCTCAATATCAGCAATGCTGAAGTTACAAATCCCACGTGTAATGCCAACAATGGCTCCATCTCTGTGCAAGCTAGTGGAGGGCAAACACCTTACTCCTACAGCATCGATGGAAGCAATTTTCAAGAAGACCCTCTATTTAGTGGGCTAGGTGCAGGAAATTATAGATTAGTAATTGTAGACGATGCAGGCTGTAGCGTCGACACCATGTTGTCTTTTGAAACGCATCCTGCTTTGGAGCTATCTTTGAACAACAAGATGGATGTGAACTGTGACCGTGCAAATGGTATCATTGAATTGAGTGCAGTAGGAGGTAGCTTGCCCTACCTATTTTCAATAGATGGAAGTCGTTTTCAGGAGCAAGTCTTATTTGAGGGTCTACAAGCTGGTAACTACACAGCAGAAGTAATCGATCAAGAAGGTTGTGTTGACAGTTTGGCTATTTCATTATCAGAAATCTTACCACTCGTAATGGCAGAAGATGATTTAGGAATTGAGACAAAACAAACTGAAAGCTTGACCATCTTTGTACTTGACAACGATGTCATTGAGGGTGAAGTAGTCTTACAAATTGTTAGAGAAGCCAATAAAGGAAGTATT
The DNA here is from genome assembly GCA_038530915.1 of Bacteroidota bacterium. Taxonomy (GTDB): domain Bacteria; phylum Bacteroidota; class Bacteroidia; order Chitinophagales; family Saprospiraceae; genus JANQPA01. The sequence goes on along the minus strand of JBCBCD010000688.1, from coordinate 2,374 downwards.
GAAATCACCAATATGCTTACATTAGTATATCAGCCTGATGAAGATGAACTTGGTCAAGATAGCTTGCTGTATGAAGTTTGTAGTGCTTCCTGTCCACTTTCTTGCGATACTGCCATGGTAGTAATTGATATAGAACCTGATGAAGGCCTTTGTGATCTGGAAGTTATCGACCAAAGGGTTGTTTTCCCTGAAGGAATCACACCTAATAATGATGGTTACAACGAATACCTAGAGTTCAAAATAGTTGATAAGCTAGGTTGTCCTACCAACTATGCTCGTAGTGATATTTCTATATTCAATCGCTGGGGAGATATCGTCTTCAAGGAAGAGCCCTATGAAAACAGGTGGAATGGAATACATCAGAATGGACAAGCACTACCTCCTGGGGTATATTACTATGCGCTTAGAGTGGATCGAGAAGATAAAGAAGACTTTGTAAAGTTTGGTCATGTAACCATCTTCAAGTAAGTGGTTGGACATTTTTTTTAAGGAATCACAGTAACATTTCGCATTAAGCGCAATATATGGTTGAAACCAATTCAACCATGAAGAAGATACTTTTGATGTTAATTTGCGTGTGCAATGTTTACTTACTTTCTGCTCAAGACTTTGGAGTCAACCTACAACTGGCTTTATCAAAAAGATTTAAACTGAGCAGTAAATCTCGCCTTACCCTTCAACAAAGACTACAATTGAATCCAGAAATAGAAAGGCTAGGTCAAAGGACTGATGACGAATTATTTAAGGAGTTTGACTTATTTCCATTTGAATTAGACGATGATGATGATGACAATGATAACGATGACGATGATGAAATAGATGATCAGGAGCCTCCTTTTAATGACCTTAATGATGAAGCAAGTGTAGTACGGCTTGATTGGAGAAGCTCAACTGGTTTTGCTTATGAATATAGGCTGGTCAAGTGGTTTAGAATCAGAAATACTTATGCTTTACTGTGGGATGCTGATGACATTCGACATTCTTGGCGTCTAGACTTCAATTTAAGACCAGACCTACCTACAAAAGCAATAGATATTTCTCAGAGATTGTCTTTTCAACTGGGAGGACGTAATAGGAGAGGTGCTTTTATCGTTAGTCACAACCTTAGTTTACGCCAAGGAGTCCAGTGGAATTTTACATCTAATCATAGATTGTATAGCAACATTACAGTCAATGGCGAATGGGATGAGGGGAAATGGGAATGGGACAGGCTACGAATCGACACTGGCTTAAGGTACCAACTTAGCGATGTGCAAAGTATCGATTTCAGCTTTCGATATCAGCAAAGATTGAGTAGAAAAAGGCGAATATCAAGTCGAATTGGGATAAGATACAATCTGACTTTTTAACAAAAAGCAGAAAAAAATCAGTACATCAAGCAGGGTCTGGCCTGCTTGATGTATTGATGGTATTAAAAACTTACTCTTGTTCAGCTAAAGGGCCTCTTTTCAACCTTTTAATGGTGAAAGGCTCAAACTTATTCAAAGCCTTTTTCAGTTCATTGATGTCTACTTCCTCTTCATCTAAAGAGATATAATAAACTAAGGCTTTTCTCCCTTCTGGTACATTCTTTCCAAAATGTAAGCCTCTATCACTAGATAGATCCGTTTCTATATAAGGATCATTAGAAAAATTGTCAATATTGATGTCATCGAATTGACCAAATATTTCCTTGATCTCTTCCTTAATATCGTCCAAAAACGCACCTGGAATCACAAATGTTAAAGCGTACTTTCTCATTTTATCTCACGATTAAAATTTTCAAACCTAGCAAGCTGATAATCAGCTTTTAATTCGGAACGCGAATATAGCTAAGTTTTTGACAAGGAAGAAATAAAAGTAATATTTAATTAATGAGGGATAAACTTCTGATTATTTTTCACAGCTTAGATTTCTCTTTTTGATGTCAGCCTTACTTTTTTTTACAAAAACTAAATGAAAAGGAAGTATTTTAGTAGTATCTATCCTCAAAAAAGCAATACACGTCTCATTGATTATTGAGATTTTCTTAATAGAATTTATTCCGATTATAAACTTCAATAAATTTTGCCGACTATGTTCAAAAACCTCTATCTACTAACTTTATTCATTTTCGTGGCTCATTTTACTGTAAATGGCCAAAGCAAACGTCCTCTTGAACATGAGGATACTTACAAGTGGGAAAGCATCAATTCCCAACAAATTTCCAACGATGGTAATTGGATTGTTTACACTACCAATCCTTTTGAAGGAAACCAGACACTTTATATATACAATACCCAAAGCAAAAAGACGACTACCCTTGAGCGTTCTCAAGGTCCTAAAATAAGTAGCGACAATAAGTACTTGGCATTTACAATTAAACCGGATGTAGAATTGGTCAAGGAGTTAAAAC
>JBCBCD010000687.1:0-4368 GCA_038530915.1 Bacteroidota bacterium | reverse complement strand
AAGAGGTGTGAAGGTGATCCCATTATTTTCAGTTTTGAATAAGCCACCTGAAGATTAGCATACATAAAAATGAGAAGGATCTTTAGGGGATACATCAATTTCAGAAACACGGCCTGAAAAGACGGTAGGTCCAATCGAACTAAATTCCACTCCATTTACAATGGAAGCTTTTTCTAAGTCAAGGTGTTTTTGATAACCTTCTATACGTTCGGCTGCAGGAGTTGCAGGCGGTTGAGATTCGTTTTGTGCTACTAATGCAGTAGTAAATAATGACAATAACAAGAATAGTGTTAAACGCATACTTTCAAACTTTTTATCTAAATAAACCAAATGAGCAAAATTAATGATGAAGTTTAGGGCATTAAAAAGCGCAGCCTTTTAATGCCCTAAACTTCATTTAGCAGCTAGAAGCGCACTTATTAGCTGCTAAAATAATCTTTGTTACCAAATATTAAGTACGTTGCTGGTAAGATTACACAAATGTTAGTTTTAAAATATACTAATGGGCAATTAGAATCCTTTTAAGCGTTTTTATTCCCAATTTTTTGAAATCTTTATCAGAAGATGGCTTTCAATTCTTTTATTTTTTTCTGTGCTAACTTCTTTCTAGATAATGATCCTCTATTAGGTTTAAGCCATTGATTTGCATTTTCTATAAATGTTGACTCTAGCGAAGCCGTACCTTTAATATCTTGTGCAATGCGAATTAGATCATCTTCTTCAGCAATTTGACTAGAAAACTTAGTCCATTCTTCTTTAGTATATTCAATGTAGGGGTTGGTTGAAGAAGATACGAATCCCCAGTATTCATCATCATTCAACTCAAACTCATTGTACTTCTGTTGTAAAATGATAAGTTCAATGGTGTGCTCAAGTCCTTGGTGTTCATAACTACTGCTTATTTTACTAGGAAAGGGCTGATTGTCGTAATGGCTAAAATCAACTTTTAAATTGGCTCTAAGCCTTGTGTGAAAAGCGGAACTCCAAAGACTGTTGAAAGAACCCTCCATACTTATGAGCCTTTTATCATTGATGGTAATGAGCAATTGGCCTTTATCATTTTTTCCTTTGAAGCTTATGGCATGTATCACTTCATCATTTTTCAAAAAGGTGCTGTCCAATTGGTAAGTGTATTTTTTGTAGTGTTTTAAGGATAATACACTTCCATGTTCGACTCTTCTTAAAGAATTTAAATTAATAGAACCTGATATTGGGATATGAGCTTCATTTAAATTAGTACCATAATGTCTCCATCTTGGACCTTTGACAGCTGCTTTGGTATTTTCATAAAAGAATTTATAGTTGGAGTAAGCTGCCTGAGTGGTAATTTTTCCTTGATACAAAGCATATCCTATGCTTTCCATAAACATGATGTAGGTACCATTTTCTCTTGCCTTTTCTCTATAATGGGCCATAGCAATGTGCGGCGTAGTACGTTTGTTTTTATTGTACAATTTGATGGCCTCGTGAGTAAATTCTTTCACATTGAATTTTGATTTCTTACTTGCAACCACTATTTGTTCAATGTTCTGTGCCTCTGGTTGCATTTGAACTTTTGAAACAGATTCAAAATACTTGATAGGCTTTCGTATTTCCTGAAAACCAATGTGATTGATTAAGAGGGTATCATCTGGATTCACATTAGATAGTACAAAGTTGAAAGTACCCTCTTCATTAGTGTAGGTACCTATGTCCTTTTTTAGGTAGTAAACACTCGCAAAGGCGATAGGCTTATTGGTGTTTTGATTGATCACTTGCGCCTTAATTACTTTTTCTTCCTGTGAATAAAGGGCCACACTTGTAAATAGGCAAATTGCGTATAGAGTTATTTTTTGTAAGTAGGTCATAATGAGAAAGGGTTCAAATTATTCTTGAACATTTTCAACTGAAAAAACTGCTTTTAGTTTTAAAAAAGCTGATTTTACATCATTCATCACTTAGCACTGACCACTTATAAACTACAATCGAGCGTTGCAATGCCTAAGCATTGACAACACTCTAAAAGAACTCTATTTAAGCCTTCGGCAACTTCGATCTATCGTCAGGTAATTTCTTCAAATAATCACTGCCCTCCATCTCTAGTTCCAGATCATTGAGGTCCTCAAACTTCAGCAAGCCGTGAAGGTCCAGTAAGATGAATTCATCATCACTGCGGACGATGACACATACTTTTCGAATGTGTTCGCCATCTTCTTGTGCAAAAATATCTACACTATTTCCTGCATCACGAAGCTTGATTAAAGGAGAATATTTGTCATTTTGAATGCCTTTGATCAACTGTCTGTAGTCTCCATCTGAAACAGCACTTTTTTCTTCCAATACAAGCAGCCTAATTCTTTTTAGCTTTTTAAGCCATTTTTTACTGTCTTTATCATCGCTAAAAGAGACAGCAAGATCTAATACAAGTCCACCTAAACGTAATTTCTCGGCATTTTCATCGTTATCGTACTTCTTCATGAACTGAGAAATAGATGATTTTTGCGCAAATGCTAGCATAGGTATGACTGTCATCACAAGGATGAAGAGTAATTTTTTCATAAATGGTAAGGTTTTTGAATTTACAAAAGGAGAGGGGTGGTTGTTACTGATTGATTATCTATCTTCTTTTATTTCTTTGGCTAATTTTTGGATGTCTTCTTCCGTCAAGTCACCGATAAAACTCATCAACAAAAAGTCATCATCGTCATTACTCCCTCCGGCAAGCATTAATACTTCAATAATTTTATTGTTTTCTTCTTTGATCAATAACTCCAAATCACTATCACTCCCTTTTCCTTTGATATAGATTAAGGGTTCATAGCCCTTAGTACTAATGGCCTTTTTAGCCTCTTCATAAAACTTCTGTGGTGTTTCATCAGTTGTAATAATCTTCAAACCTTTCAGGTTTTTTGCAAAAGACATGACCACTTCACTTTCATCGTCATCCAGATCCAAATCCATATCTCCAAACATTCCAAACAGCCTGGGACTTATGTAAATGACTGAAAATCTTTCATCATCAGCGTATTTCTGATAAAACTCATCTATGGCTGTGGCTTGTGCTGAGGCAGTAAATGCTAAAAAGCAAAACAATCCCAGCGTAAATAAAAACTTTTTCATAATTAATGATTACTTAGTTTATTTAACTTTGTTAAAAACGTTATCCATTTCCTGAGCAGCTCTTTCTGCACTGCTTTTTATACCTACTGAAAGCTGCATAATGGCTCCACGAGTAACTTTAAATGCTTCTTCAGGAGTTTCCGGTTCATATTTGCTCCAATCTATACCTGCTTCCTGAACAGTTTCATCCATTGGATTGTACAAGAACAAACACAACAAGATGGCCAACATAGCAGCAGCACTTCCTATTACCTGATACATTCTGCGAATGCGGTGGCGAGTTCTGAATTGCTTGATGCTTGCTTCTAGTTTGCTATCAAAGGTCTTATTCAATTTCACATGACTTTCTTCCTCAATCATATTGAAAAGTGGCTTGTAAGGAAGCAAGCTTTCATCCACATTGTCATCGAGAAAGTAGAGTTTTAATTTATGCTCTTCCTCCAAGGTAGTTTCCCCTTCGAAGTACTTATCGAGTAGCTCTTTTATTTTTGGATTATAGTTCATAGTCATTGTTTTTGATGAGGTATTTTTTTGCAGCCTGTCTGGCACGAAAAAGATTGGTTTTAACTTGATTGAGTGACATGTCCAATAACTCACTTATTTCATTGTAACTTAAGCCCTCTATGTCTCTCAATTGAAAAACCAGTCTTTGCTTTTCAGGTAGCTTGTACATCCAACTCTTTAATCTTTGTACCGTATCATTTAACTCAAGTTGTTGTTCTGGGTTCTTCTGTTTAGCAGATAAACTGTAAGCGGCATCTAATGATTCGTTTCTTCTGTGCTTGGATCTCATTTTATCTAAAGACAAGTTTTTTGTCAACTTCATTGACCATGCCTCCAGATTATTGATTTGATCCAACCTGTCTCTATGTTTCCAAAGCTTTATAACGACCTCCTGGACCACATCTTCAGCCTCATTTTCGTCTTTCAATAGGCTCACGGCAAATCGAAATAGCTTATTTTTAAAGGTGTATATTTTCATAATGAAGGTTTTCCAATCCATTTCACCAGCAAGACGATACAAAGGCGTGTATGTTACAGCTGAAAGAAAAAAAATGGTTTTTCACTTCACAATGCTATAGAAGTATCTATAAATCAATATATTAATAAGACTAACATGCTTATTTTTTTGACACGTTCATTTTAATGACACTATTTAATTAGACACCAAAGTTAGTTTAGATAATAGAAATTGACTTTGCTCATAACTAGCAGCTCCAGTGTAGTGTGTAGTGTGTAGGGTGTTGAGGCCCGCGACACCCAACACCC
>JBCBCD010000686.1:0-4374 GCA_038530915.1 Bacteroidota bacterium | reverse complement strand
ACAGGTGCTGAAGGTGAAAACGCTGCATGGGTAATCACAGATGATAGCTTAAATATCTTAGCGCTTCCTGATGCTCCGCCATTCGACTTGGATGGTGCAGGTCCTGGTACTTGTTTGATCTGGCACTTGAGCTTTAACGGTGACATAACTGGTGCAGAAATGGGTGCTAATGCTGCTGACCTAGCTGGCTGTTTCTCTCTTTCTAATCCTATCACTGTGGTAAGAAATGCCCCTGAAGGTGGTGTTCTTGCTTTATTGAGTGGTGGTGTAGATACAGTCATTTGTTCAGGAGATGGCAATAGTGATGCATTTGACGTACAATTAGAATTTGCTTCTGGTCCAAACTCAGCATGGGTAATCACTGATGATAGTTTAAATATCTTGGCATTACCGGATGCTCCACCATTTGACTTGGATGGTGCAGGCGGTGGAACTTGCCTAATTTGGCATTTAAGTTTCTATGACATAGAAGGTGCAGAAGTAGGGGCTAATGCGGCTGACTTAGCTGGTTGTTTTAGTCTCTCTAATGCAATAACTGTAATAAGAGATAATGTTGCTGGTGGTGAATTAACCACTGCTGATAAAGAAACAGAATTGACCATCTGTGCAGGTGATGGTATAAGTGACGCATTTGATGTTGAATTGATCGGTGCTGAAGGTGAAAACTCGGCATGGGTAATCACTGACGACAGCTTAAATATCTTAGCGCTTCCTGATGCGCCACCATTTGACTTGGAAGGTGCTGGTGGTGGAACTTGCCTAATATGGCACTTGAGCTTCAACGGCGACATCACGGGAGCGGAAATGGGTGCTAATGCTGCTGACCTAGCTGGTTGTTTCTCTCTTTCTAATCCTATCACAGTCATTAGAGATGGCGTTAACGGTGGTGACTTGTCTACTGCTGATGGCGAAACAGACTTGACTATCTGTGTAGGTGACGGTGTAAGTGATGCATTTGACGTACTTCTTATAGGTGCTGAAGGTGAAAATTCTGCATGGGTCATCACAGATGATAGCTTAAACATCTTAGCATTACCGGATGCTCCGCCATTTGATCTTGAGCCTGCCGGCTTAGGAACTTGTTTGATCTGGCATTTAAGCTTCAACGGTGAAATCACAGGTGCAGAGGTAGGAGCTAATGCGGCTGACCTAGCTGGTTGCTTCTCTCTTTCTAATCCAATTACTGTTGTACGTGAAAGACCTATGGGTGGATCACTAAGCTTAATCAGTGGTGCTGTTGATACTACAATTTGTGTAGGTGACAGCTTAAGTGATGCTTTTGATGTCATTCTTACTGGCAACGATGGAGTCAACAATGCATGGGTAATCACTGATGATAGTTTAATGATTTTAGCTATTCCTGATGCTCCACCATTTGATTTAGAAGCTGCAGGTTTAGGTACTTGTTTGATTTGGAATTTGAGCTTTGACGATGTACAGGGTGCAGAAGTAGGTGCCAATGCGGCTGACCTAGTTGGATGTTTTGGATTATCAAATGCTATTACAGTGATAAGAGATACTTCAAGCGCTGCATGTGATCCTGGCTTTGTAGGTCAATTCCCGGAAAATGAGAGAATCAGACGTCAGCCTGTTGATTTCAATGTTGAGTTAAATGTATATCCTAATCCAGCTAGCAATAGCATCAACCTGAATATTCTTGCAGGTGAAAATAAAGAGGACATCAATTTTGATATTCTCGATGGGTTTGGAAGAGTTATTTACACGAGAAATCTAGGGATGATAGGAGGTAACATCAACGAGCAAGTTGATATCTCTAATCTAACGCAAGGCAATTATATCTTGAGAGTTAGAAGCAGTTCCTGGACAAAAAATAAATTATTCGTAAAACAATAATTGAAGATACCTAGAGTAGATTAAGAAGAGCCTCCTATTTTCGGATAGGGGGCTTTTTTTATGATTTTTCTCACCTTTTTGAATGATATAAGTCACCTTCTAAAGTGATGTCAATCACTTAGTTCTGAAAGCATCCCTCCTAACTTTGTCATTGTCAAAATATTTTTTTCAATCCTTACATGAAAACATGTTCATGTATACATATTTAAACCAATTAAAGTCATGATAGTAGAACAGATATATACTGGTTGCTTGGCAGAAGCTGCTTATTATATTCAAAGCAAGGGGGAAGCCGTGATTATTGATCCATTGAGAGAAACCGAACCCTATATTGAAAGAGCTAAAGCAGATAGAGCAACCATCAAATATGTCTTGGAAACACATTTTCATGCTGATTTTGTATCAGGACATTTAGATTTATCAAAAAAGACTGGAGCAACAATTGTATTCGGTCCTACTGCTCAACCCAATTTTGAAGCACACGTAGCCACAGACGGAGAAGAACTTAAAGTGGGTGATGTGATTATAAAAGTTTTACATACTCCCGGTCATACCATGGAATCCACTACTTACCTGTTGATTAATGAGAAAGGTGAGAACTATGCGATATTTACTGGTGACACCTTATTTCTAGGTGATGTAGGGCGCCCTGATTTAGCAGTTAAAACCGATTTAAGCAGAGAAGATCTTGCGGGTTATTTATACGACAGTTTGAAGACAAAAATATTCCCATTAGAAGATGAGGTAATCGTTTATCCTGGTCATGGTGCCGGTTCTGCTTGTGGTAAAAAAATGAGTAAAGAAACTTGGGGCTACCTGGGTGAACAAAAGAAAACGAACTACGCCTTAAATCCAGCATTAAGTCGCGATCAATTCATTAAGGAAGTTACTGATGGCTTAGTAGCTCCTCCTCAATACTTCCCAAAAAATGCTGTAATGAATAAAATGGGTTATGATAGTATTGATAAAGTAAGAAGACAAGGCTTGCAGGTGCTTAGTCTTAGAGCATTTAACGCAGCTTGGGCAGAAGAAGAGGCCTTAGTGTTGGATACTCGTTCAGTTGAAGATTTTACAAATGGATTTATTCCTGGTTCTATTTTCATAGGTATTGATGGTAGTTTTGCCAGTTGGGTAGGTACATTAATTACTGATTTGGAGAAACCCATTTTATTTATTGCGGATGCGGGGCGTGAAGAAGAAGTGGTGACTCGTTTAGCTCGTGTGGGTTATGACAATCCAATTGGATATCTGGAAGGAGGATTTACAACATGGAAAAATGCAAATGAAGATGTAGATACCATTGAAGACATTACTCCTCAGCGACTGGAAGAAATATATTCTCAAAAGCCAAATATTCTTGATGTAAGAAAGGCAAGCGAATTCAATGCTCAGCACATAGATGGAGCTATAAACTTCCCTCTTGATTTCATTAATGTAAACATGGGGCAATTAAATCGCAAATCCATGTATTATTTGCATTGTGCAGGTGGATATAGGTCAGTTATCGCGGCTTCTATTTTGAAAGCCAGAGGGTTTGAAAGCGTAGCCAATGTCTTAGGAGGCTTCAAAGCCATACAACAGACAGGTATACCAACCACTGACTTTGTGGAGCAGATTACAGAATTATAGCATTTAGTAAGTGATTGGACAAAAATAAATAGTGTTTTTGATCGATCAGATTTTTGGAGCTGATCGAGGCAAATTCGCAAGGTGATTCACATCAGCTGAGAATTTAACGAGGAGCAGCTCAAAAAGGTGACATCATAAAGTAATAGTTATTTTTGTCCAAGCACTTACTTAGTATAAATTGTTCGATTTTCATTGGTAAGGGTTAATTCAATTTTGGATTAGCCCCTTTTTATGTCCGTTATATGATCTTTATCAATTCAACACCTGACAGGACTCATTGGCGGTGAGTGTTTTTTTTGACTATTTGGTTCTAGAAGATGAAATCAGATTTGTGAACCATTAAAACTTTATCGCTATGAATATCCTAGCTAATGTATATGAAGCCTACGAGGTCCACCACCTTGACCACCAAGTATGGAACAATCAGTTGAATTTTTATGCTGACGAGTTAAAAATATTTGAAAATTATCTATCCAAATTAGTAGGTAAGCTTTCTAATCGTGACTTACTTGCTGAAGTAGAACACTTCCAAAATCAATTTATCCGCCAAAAAGAAGTCCTTGACCAACTAAAACACGATATAAAAGTTAATGAGCAAAGGCTCAGTAGAGAAATTCAAAATGGCTTTAGAATGTCGGAAGAAGATCAAAAAGTCCATGAAAAGTTGAGAGAACAAGTACTGATATTTGATCGCATCTATAAAGAACTAAAAGTTGAATTTCAGCAATTTTTATTGTCAGCTAAATAATTCATTCATAATATGATTTATCCCGAATTTTGTCTAAGGTCTAATCGCTACTCCTTCGGAGGCTGTCGAATCGTCCTACGGCCTGTTAAAGCTAAATTTGTTGCTGCATTTTGTGCAGAACGCATTATTTAGGCTGATGAGCT
>JBCBCD010000685.1:0-4375 GCA_038530915.1 Bacteroidota bacterium | reverse complement strand
ATCGATAAGTTATTCTTTGACCATTACTAAATACCATTAAAACACCTTTTCAATCGTCATATTTCTATTGTTAAATTGGAAAGATTCTCCTTCTGTTTTACCCAGCAGTAGTTGACCAATCGGAGATTTATTAGAAATACAATAATAATTCTGACCTCCTATTTTGATTTTACCCAAACCCACGGAAAGGAAATATTGACCGTTGGAAGTCGTCACTAAACTACCCATTTTTACAACTTCACTTTTTTCTGAAAAACTGATTTGTTGTAAATCTTTTTGCATAAGGTATACTTCGGCAAGTTGTCTATTGATCCGTTCCTCTTCCATTTGCATCATAGATCGTCCGGTTTCGTACTTATCACCTACACTACTTTTGGTTTCATTATTGCGTGACTCAGTGATGGAATTAAGTGTCTTTTTTAGGCTAAGAATCTTATCATCAACTTGTTGTTGACAAATGCTCATCAGTTGTTCTTTAATTGTATTCATAGCTTGAGTTATAATATTTGAGTAGAGTAGAACTTTCAAAATAAGCAAGATCGGATAAATAGTAATAATGGAAATTTATAACTTTAGTCATTCGACCTCGATTTTACAGCTTAATAGAAACAAACATGAAACATTATTACCCGACAAAGCAATTGCTTTTGTTAGCAGCTTTTTTATTGTCAAATGCTGCTCTCCTTTTTTGCCAACCTATGAGGATCGAAGAACCTCCATTTGAAGTTACTGCTACCTTTGTTGAAAAAGCACCTAAGATAGATGGAAAATTAGACGAAGAGATTTGGAAAACAGCATTTCCTATTTCTAACTTCACTCAATTATGGCCTCAAGAAGGCTCCTCAGCTACTGAGAATACGGAAGTAAGAGTGGCCTATGATCGCAGGTATCTCTACTTCGCTTTCAAATGTCACGATAAAAATCCGGAACTTATCCGGGCCATGAACCTGGAGAGAGGTGGACGAAATGATAGAGACGATCATGCTTACATTGGATTAGATACCTATCTGGATAAAAGAAACGCCTACCTCTTTGAAATGAATGCTTTGGGAACTCAAGATGATGCGACCATTACAGATGAAAAATTATCCATTGATGGCTTTTCATGGGATGCCGTTTTTGATAGTGAAACAGTTATTAATGATGAAGGATGGACAATGGAAGTTTCCATTCCTTTTAGACAATTGCGGTTTCCGAAAGGCGATGATTTGAGCTTTGGCTTGATGTTGTCACGAATGATTAATAGAAAAAATGAACGAGTCATTTGGCCCGATATTGGTTTAGAATATGGAAGTGCTGCTGCGGGTTTTCCGGCCATTGCTGCTATTTCACAATATGGTATTGTAAAAGGACTTAAGAATATTCGCCGTGGTAAAAATATAGAAATAAAACCATATGTCATTTTTGGCGCCGATAAAGTACGTCCTACCTTAAGTGAAAGACAGACCGATAATGGTTTTAATATGGATGCCGGAGTTGATTTTAAATACAGCATCGCTTCTAACCTAACCTTGGATATGACGGTCAATACAGATTTTGCACAGGTAGAAGCCGATAATGTACAGGTTAACTTAACCCGCTTTAGCCTTTTCTTTCCAGAAAAAAGAGAGTTCTTTTTGGAAAGATCAGGGCTTTTTGAACATGGAAATTCGAGATCTACACAGACTTTCTTTTCCCGTAGAATCGGCCTAACTAATCAGATCCTCGCTGGAGCAAGAATGACGGGACAAATTGGTAATCTTTCAGTTGGATTGCTAAATATTGAGACCGGAGAAGAAATGGGCGAAATCTTTGGCGATCGATCTGCCAATAATACAGTAACTCGCCTGCGGACCAAACTTTTCAAACGCTCTACTATAGGTGGCATTTTCACTAACTTCCAAACCAAAGATCGCTATAACAGAGCTTTAGGCTTTGATATGCAACACCGCTTTTGGTCTTCCAGCGCATTCAATACCTGGTTTACTAAAGTATGGGACAATAATCCTGAAAATGCCGATGCGGCAGGACATGTTAGTCTAAGCTTACGAAATGATTTATATGGAGCAAGATTTGCTTACACCAATGTAGGAGCCAATTACAATCCGGCATTAGGTTTTGTAAGGAGATTAGATATGAGGCAGTATAGGTCCGGGCTAACCTATAGCCCTGTGATAAAGGACAAAAGCTTTGCGGTTAGAAGATTCACCTTTCAATCCGATTATGATTATATAGAAGGCCAGGACAAAGACAAGCAATCCACTCAATTTCAACTCCTTGGAAGAGCAGAATTTGAGAAACGAGATTTGATAACGATGACCTATCAAAATCAGTTTGAACGCTTGAGGGTTCCTTTCAATATTCGTCCTGATGCTGTCATTCCAGTCGGGGATTATAATTTTTCCAGATTTTCGATCAGTGGATCTACAGATCAAAGTAGGCGGACATTTGCTGGGGCTAATTTTTCTACCGGTGGATTTTTTAATGGCAATAGAACAGCTTTTGGCTTGACATTAGGCTACAGGCAATCCAAACACTTGGCAGTAGAAGCCAGTTTGAACACCTCGCTCATAGATTTACCGATTGACAATGGTGAGTTTAGTGCAACTATTCTGTCCACTTCTATCTTAGGAGCGGTTAATAAGGATCTGTTTGCTAAAGCACTTATACAATATGATAATTTCACCAGAAACCTTCAGGCGAATATAAGAGTGGATTGGATACATACTCCGGGAAGTGACCTTTTTCTGGTTTACAATACCTCTTATCATTTTGTGGGAGAGCAGGATGTTATTTTTGACCCCAGAAGGAATGTGGTAATGAATAATACGGTAGGTATCGTAAAGCTGACTTATTTGATCCTGTTATAAATTCAAGAGGCTTTCTCAATAGCCCTTCGTGCTTTAATAATAGGTTGTTTGAATCCATTTCCCTTAAAAAGCTTTGCTTTTTAAGGGAAATGGATTCAAACAAAACTTTCTTGGGCGACTCAAAACGAGGTACGGGTTATGAGACGCCCTCTTCTAAAAGGCTACTTAGATAGCCTTTCGAGCTTTTATTGACTTACTATAGCAAAGACATACACTGTGGCAAGTGCCACATTCAATGTGATTCCTGTTATTTTAACCCAACTTTTGGGCTCTTTTCTAATAAAACTTATAAATGAAACAATCAAACCGACTATCCCCGTAATCATTGAGGTCTCAATTGCCCAGAGGGGAATATTGAACAAGTCTAATATGGAGGTTGCTTCTCTAGATAAAAAGAATCCAATATAAACCAATAATAAAAGGGTAATCAAACCCAAACCTAGTGATAATCTTGAAAATAAGTTTTTCATGATCTACAACTTTTTATTTCTAATAAAATAATTAGATGTAGTGGTTTATTTCATAGATATAGTAGTTGAAACAAAAAAATAATGTTAGAATTATATAAATATGAGTAAAAACTAATATGGTTTATATGACTTACATGGCTTATATGATTAATCAACTCTTCAACAAGTGATGATTTAACCAGTTATTACCATTTCTCATTATATGGTATCAATCACCTACAAACTAAATTAAATAGCTAAACCAATTCCGAATTAGAATTCAGCTCATTGATTTTGGGTTGCAAAAACCAAACACCAATCGGATAAAACCAAATCAAGAAAAACTCTCCCACAAAATCACCAAAGGACACTTCTCTTTGCAATTCAGCAGTTTTATAGGTTTTGGCTACAAAATACATGCAATAAAACATACAAAATATGGCAAATAGATGCATAGGTATTATGAAGACTAAAGCAAATGTATTCATTGCTGTTACTGTCATATTAGTAAACATATAGTACATGAAAAGCATAAGTAAGAACATATAAATTGCTGGAAAAAGTAAGAAGATCTTAAAGCGCTTAACATTGAGGTTTATGTGGCTAGGTATACTCTTTTGAAGGCCTACCCCAATTGAGAAAAACCAAGCAAAATAAAATACTATACTAAGTACTATTAAAAATGGGAAAAAACTAAATAGACCAATTGCTTTATCTGTATTTTCATTTATCGCTATCGTATAGGTTACAGCTGATAATGAAAGCATTTGAGCCAAAAAAGGAATTCCAAAAATCAAAATAAAAATTTGCCAGTGTTTAGCATTCAGAAAACGATCTATCATAGTTTGGCCTTTAAGGTTTAGATAATGATTGATAGGTTCAACTTCATGCTTTGCAACATTAAATGCAAAAAAAATCGAAGAAAAGTACCTTTAATAATGATAAAGCTGGAATTTAAATAGATAAAATCAGGCTAAAGCAAACCTCTTTCTATTTGCACTATGGGACATCAGCTTTGAATGTAGTGTTTCAAAGTCCTTTGTTTTTTTACTGGTGCTTGCTAAGCTTCTACCTTCG
>JBCBCD010000684.1:0-4379 GCA_038530915.1 Bacteroidota bacterium | reverse complement strand
GATTGCTTTCGCTTTAAAGCAATCCAGATACCCATGATTACCACGGTAGCAATCGTATACCAGTTTTTATTCAAAAAACCTGCTTTACCTTGCAAGATGGGATCTTCAGCTACTGCTGTTGGATCAGACCAGTGGTACAAATAGTGAAAATCACCCCATAGCCCCACAATTAGAATAGCCATCAAAGCCAAGCCAGGTATTAAGAATAGTGAGAATGCCTCCCACACCCTTTTAACTACAGTATACCAACCAGCCCAAGCTGTGATAAATGCAGCTAGAATAAATAGAGAAATGAAGCCAATCCCTGTAAAGAATACAGAGTTGTGTAGAATATTTGACCAGAAGCGGGTGTGCAACTCGTCATCAAAAGCGTAGGTTAAACCCAAGCACAAAACTCCAAGTCCCATTAAGGAGAATAATACTATTCTATGTTTGGAATCGAAATTAAAACGTTCCATTATTATGTCTTTTGTTATGTTTCTTTAAAAAGTTTTTCGTTTTGTTTTGATGCGCTATTGCATACTAGTGTCCACCCTCTTCTGAGTGACCATCACTATCATGACCTCCTTCTTCAGCTCCGTGATCATCACCATCATGGCCATCACCTTCTGTAGCACCTTCCACCTCTTCAGGTAATTCTGCTACAACTGGCTTTTCTATGCTAGCTGCTGGAACTCCAAATTCCGGATTCCATTCATTTACTTCTTCATTGTATGCTAACTTCAAATCCTTAGCCTGTAAAGCACGGATGTAGTGGATCACTTGCCATCTTTCCTCATAATTCATCTTATCAGCATAGCCACCCATTACATTTTTACCATAAATGATTGCATGGTAATATCTTCCGTTTGAAGCATTTGCATAATCTGGTAATAATAAATTGGCAGGAGCAGCAGGATATTTACCAGCTTCAATTCCTTTAGCCGGATCTGCTTCTCTAACCAAGTATCCTAAGCCACCTCCATTTTCTCCATGGCAGATGCCACAGAAAATATCATACAATTCTTTTCCTTTTGCCAATCCTTCAGCAGTGATTGGAAATGGATTGTCCAGAATTTCGGCAGTTGCTCTCAATCTTTCATCATCATTATCTCCATAGTAATAAGGTGCATTACCATTTACAGGTACAGCAATCGCATTGATGGCATTCTCTCCTCTTAATTCTGCAATTACCTCATCAGTTGCACGCTCACCATCTAAAGATACTCCGGCATAACCTCTGGCAACAGTACCATTGACCGGCAATCTAGGATTAGACAATTCCTTTGAACCTAGGATACTTGCTTCTTCCCATGTGTTCAAAGAATAATAAGTATAAACATTTGCTTCATAAGCAATTGAGTGTGCCATATCAGGCATGTATTCACTACCGGGATGGTTACCATCTGCAGGACTACAAGAGTAAAAAACAATTACCGTAGCAAGTATGTATATGTAGTTTCTTAACTTTTTCATCATTCTCACAATTGGTGGATGTTATTAAATTGTTTTTGTGTTTACCTCAGAAGCTCCTGTAGCGCTGAAGAAAGACTTTAATTGATCAATCATATCATCTGAAGCATTAGAAGCATCAAATGCTATGCAAAATTTATCATCAGTAATTCTATCGTCCAAAGTTGGATTGCTCGCTCCAGGGCCCATACCACAGATGATGAAGAAAGTAAATACCATTCCTACCGCAGAGAAAAGTACCGTCAACTCAAATGTAATTGGAATAAATGCAGGAGCAGAAAAATAAGGCTTACCACCAAAAATGATAGGCCAGTCACGAGTAAATACCCATGTCATGAATAAGAAACCAAATAGTGCACCGATAGCACCATAAATGAATCCTGCTACCGGAATACGGCTATGAGTCAATCCCAAAACCGGATCCAAACCGTGCACAGGAAATGGAGTAAAAACATCCATGATATTAAGGTGGTCCGACTTCGCTTGCTTAACCGCATCGAGCAAAATCTCTTCATCATCATATAAGCCGAACAAAACCTCAGTATTTCCTTTTTTCATCTTTATGCTAATTGAATGATTATAGTCTGAAATTTAATTACTGCGCTTCTGATGAAGCTTTCTCTTTTGCCTTTTTAGCAGCTGCCTCAGGCCCTACGTACTGGTCACCACCTGTCTTCAGGATACTCTTAATCTCAGCTACTGCTACTACTGGTGCTACCCTCGTAAAGATCAAATATAAGGTGGAGAACAAACCAAGTGTCCCGATAAACAATCCAATCTCAACCCATGTAGGTGTGTAATAACTCCAGCTTGATGGCAAATAATCCCTTGCCAAAGTAGAAGCAATGATTACGAAACGCTCAAACCACATACCGATGTTTACGAAGATGGACATCAAGAATGTGATGAAGATGTTACGACGGATCTTTTTCCACCAGAAAATCTGTGGAGATAAAACGTTACATGACATCATCCCTACATATGACCACCAATAAGGTCCTAATACACGATTGTAGAATGCAAATTGCTCATAAATATATCCTGAGTACCAAGCAATGAATAGCTCCGTCAAATAAGCCACACCCACTATTGTACCTGTCAACAGGATAACCTTGTTCATACTCTCAATGTGCTCAATCGTGATGTAGTCTTGCAGATTGAGTACCTTTCGAGTAATAATCATCAAGGTTTGTACCATGGCGAATCCAGAGAAGATCGCTCCGGCAACGAAATAAGGTGGAAAGATCGTAGTGTGCCAACCAGGAATAATAGAAGTGGCGAAGTCAAAAGATACGATCGTGTGTACCGAAAGTACCAATGGAGTAGCCAAACCTGCCAACAACTTAGATAAGGTTTCCCAACGCTGCCAGTGTTTTGCAGAACCTGTCCAACCAAACGCTAAGAAGTTATACAACTTACGGCGTAAGCCTTTCGCTCTATCTCTTACCGTAGCAAAATCAGGCACCAAACCGGTATACCAGAATAATAAAGAAACGGTAAAGTAAGTAGAGATGGCAAATACGTCCCAGAGAAGAGGTGAGTTAAAGTTTACCCACAAAGGACCACGTGTGTTTGGATAAGGGAAAATAAAGAAAGCCAACCAAAGACGTCCCATGTGAATCAATGGGAACTGCCCCGCACAGATAACGGCGAAAATGGTCATCGCCTCTGCCGCACGGTTTACACCCGTACGCCATTTCTGGCGGAATAAAAGTAAGATCGCAGAGATTAACGTACCGGCGTGACCGATACCTACCCACCATACGAAGTTGGTGATATCCCAACCCCAACCAATGGTTCTGTTTAAGTTCCAGGAACCAATACCTTGCCAGATGGTCCAAGCCAAGCAAAATACATATAATGCCAAACCGGATACTGCTACGATGAACGCCAAAACCCAAGCAGCAGTAGGCGCGCGTTCCGTAGGAGAACAGATGTCTTCAGTAATCTGGTGATAGCTTTTGCCACCGGTAACTAATGGTGGACGAATCGATGAAACTACTGCACTCATAATTGCCTTTTTATGGTGGTTGCCGGGCTTACCTCCGGCAACATATATGATTCAATTGTTAATGGTCAAAAATTAATGATTATGCATCCAATGCTTCGTCGCGGTTGTTGATCTTCGCACTGTACATCACTGATGTCTGTACGTTGATTTCTTCCAACAACAAGTAGTTGATGTCACTTTGCATGCGCTCAGCCAAAATGCCGTCTTTCTTGTTTTGGTCACCAAATACGATCGCTCCTGTAGGACAAGCTGTCTGACAAGCTGTTTTCACTTCTTCTTCTTTCAAACTTCTTTGCTCGCTCTTAGCTGTCAACTTACCTTCCTGGATGCGCTGTACACAGAAGCTACACTTCTCGATTACACCACGAGAACGAACTGTAACATCCGGATTTAGAACCATACGAGTCAAGTTATCTGCACCAAATGGTACTTCTTCACCATTTACTTCGTATTCATTCATACCAAACAAATCGGCAGTCGTATAATCCAACCAGTTGAAACGACGTACTTTAAACGGACAGTTATTGGCACAGTATCTTGTACCAATACATCTATTGTAAGTCATTTGATTCAAACCTTCCGAACTGTGGTTGGTAGCAGCTACCGGACATACATTCTCGCAAGGAGCATTATCACAGTGCTGACACATCAATGGTTGGTAAACTACACTTGGATTTTCGTAATCACCGTAGAAATATCTGTCGATGCGCAACCATGTCATTTCATGGTGACGAGCAACTTCTTTTTTACCTACAACCGGTACATTGTTTTCAGCAATACATGCAACTTGGCAAGCACCACATCCGATACATGCATTCAAGTCGATATGCATGCCCCAATGGTGCCCCTGGCTATATATTTCTTCTTTGTATTTCTCGTAAGGATAAAGCGTTGCTTCATTCAAGTGAGCGGCTTC
>JBCBCD010000683.1:0-4381 GCA_038530915.1 Bacteroidota bacterium | reverse complement strand
AAAAATAACCAAGCAGTCAGATGCCAATTCTTCACTGTATTTTTCAACAGCAGCTGGTAAATGAGGCGACCCTAATTCTTCCTCAAAATCCATGATGATCTTAAGGTTATAAGGAGGCTGTTTTTCTAAGGAATTCATGGCATCCCATGCCGTCAAAAACATAGCTACCGGTCCTTTTGCATCAGAAGTAGACCTTGCAAACACCCTCATGTCTGGATGGTAATTCTTTTTAATTTGATCCCATGCAATGATTTCCCATTCTCCATCTTTATCTTTTTGTTTCAACTCCGGCTTCCAGGGATCATCCTGAAACCACCTGGTATGATCGACTGGCTGGCCATCAATTTGCAGGTAAACCAAGATGGTTTCTTTTGCTTCACTTATCGGATACTCTGCCAATACCAATGGAACAGTCTCTGTCTTTAGTCTTTTTGTGGAAAAACCTCTTGCCTGGAATTCATTTTCACACCATTTTACATTTTTCATTATATCTTCCGGATAATGAGCATCGTTGGGAATGCTGAGTAACTCATAAAATAAATCCCATGAATTCAATGCAAATTTTTCGGCAGTACTGTTTAATTTCGTCTGGTTGATTTGTGAATAGGAAGTTGAATATCCTAACAAGAGTAGGAAGGGTAAGATACGTATTGGCTTCATTTTCTTAATGTTTAAAAGTTTAAGGGTGTAAGCGTTTAATGTACCTCTACTCCATTTTAACCTTTAAACCCTTACACCATATAAAACCAAAATAAACAACATTTCTCAATTATCACTAATCGAACTCATGATGCGTGAACGTATACTCGAACTGATTGGCGTTTTCTTCAAACTAGGATGTATAGCCTTTGGTGGACCAGCCGCTCACATTGCCATGATGGAAGAGGAAGTTATAGAGAAGCGAAAATGGATGAGTCCGCAACGATTTCTGGATCTAATCGGAGGTACCAATCTAATACCTGGACCAAATAGTACGGAGATGGTTATGCATTGTGGGTATGAACGTGCAGGTTGGCCTGGACTTTTTGCAGCAGGCATTAGTTTCATTTTTCCAGCCACCGTTATAACAGGAATACTGGCATATTTCTATACCACTTATGGCAGTTTGCCAAATGTCCAAGCATTTATTTATGGGATCAAGCCGGCCGTTTTAGCCATAATTGGTGCCGCCATACTCAAATTGGGAAAAAAAGGCTTAAAGAATAATATTTTAATCATATTGGGTATTATTTTTCTGGCCTTGGCTTTAGTAGGCATCAGTGAAATATTGATCATGCTGTTAGGAGGTTTGTTAGCAGCTGTTTTTTTGTATTACAGAAATAAGAATACTGGCTTACTTGCTCCCATTTTATTGTTACAAGTCAATAATGGAATGGTAGGCCTTTCAAGTCTAAAGATTTTTCTAAGTTTTCTCAAAGTGGGCTCCATTTTATATGGTAGTGGATATGTTCTGTTTGCCTACCTGGATGCAGAGTTGGTCGCCAAAGGCTTATTAACGAGGCTTGATTTGATAGACGCGATCGCTGCCGGACAGTTAACCCCAGGGCCAGTACTTTCTACCGCTACTTTTATAGGTTGGCAATTGAATGGCTGGGAAGGAGCTGTAGCTGCAACTTTAGGTATATTTTTGCCTTCATTTGTTTTTGTAGGAATCCTTAACCCTATTTTGGAAAAAATCCGAAGTAAGCTTTTTTTAAGTTATTTCCTGGATGCTGTCAATGTAGCCGCAGTGGCAGTTATGCTGGCTGTGACGATTGAAATGGCCAGAGAAACCATAGTGGATTGGCGGACATTGGTAATTGCGATATTGAGTTTTATCTGGGTATTCGTATTGAAACGGAAGAATCCAATTCTTTTGGTGGCAGGAGGAAGTTTGTTGGGGTATTTGTTGAGTTTCTTTTAAATCACCATAGAGGCGTAAGAGTTGCATGGAGTTGATCTATGCAACTCTTACTATACATGGCGGTAATTTACTTCTTGAGCTCTACAAAAGAACTTTTTGGGTTGATGGCCCTGCCATTTTTTCTGAGCTCATAATGAAGATGATCTTTCATTATTGTCCCTATCTGTTGACCCTTTTTTATTTCATCCCCAACTTTGAGATCTGAAATTATATGTCCATAAAAGGTCTCAATATTACCTCCATGACCGATTAGCACATATTTTTCAAAACCTTTTTTAGCATCTACATCATCTACCTGGGATACCATTCCATTAGCAGTAGCAAATACAGCTGTACCTTGAGGGCCAGCAAAATCTACACCGGTATGAAATTTTATCGTTTGGAAAATTGGATGTGTTCGATCTCCAAAATCAGAAGATTTTCTCACTGAATTAATACTCACATCAGCGCCAACTTCAGACTGCGCTGTTAGCTTAACCGGATATCCTTGTGGATAATTGATCCTATTTTCTTCTTGACTAGTAATAATTTGATAGAGGAAAGGCTTTTCTCCAGTTAAACCAATTATTGTAGTCTTCTTGATGTGATCCCCTTTTGCGACTTCTATGATCCCCAATTGACCGTAAATGGTTTTACCACCATCACTGTGAGTCACTTCGATATGCCTTCCTCTAACATCATCAGACTCATTTACTACTTTAGTAACCAATCCAACCTGAGTAGCTTGAACAGGTGTACGGGCTTCAGTGGGTATTTCAAAAGTGCTGATGTTATCATTTATTTTTTTATTGACCTCATCTAAATTTTTGAAAGGGACTGGGTTATCCGCTTTAACATCTGTCCACAATATTTTTTTGTCAAAAGTGTTTGACTTCATTCTAACTTCAAGAAGTCCACTCATACCCGGCCCAAAGCCCAAAGCACCAACTACATCATGTGATCCAGGTTTAGGGATATGAACAAAAATAACATCTTCATTGTCAAAACTAGCTTCCGCAAAAAAATCTTTTCGGTCGGAAGAAAATACTGGTCTTCCATTTACACTGATGTATGGGGGTCGATTTTTGAAAAACTTAAGATTTTTTAATTTTTCCAAATCAATCAGATCAGGTCTTTGAAGTGCAACTAATCCAGTAGCTTCATCGTATTTTTCATAGGATTGATCTCCTAGATACAATTCAGACCAATCCATCTCATCCAATACACTGATAAATACTCCAGTAAACAAACCATTTTTTAACCGTATAGAGCTTAATGATAAGGTACTACTAGATTCAAGTTCAGCCACTAATTCATAAAATACTTCTTTCCAATCACGTGGTTCAACTTCTCCAGAGTACAACTCATTAACGACATACGTCTTATACTTTGAATAAGCATTCTTATTTTCAGTGGAATACATATGCTCTACATCAACCACATTTTGTGTTTCACCATCAAATTTAAATGAAATAGGTTGGTCTTTGAGGGATTCTAATTCTTTGGTGCTCAATAAAATCATTTTTTTGGTTGAAAAAGCTCTATCTCCCCATTGAAATACCAAATCAGGCGCAGGCTCTTCTAATTCTTCCATTAATTCAGCTTCTTCAGATAAATCTACTTTCCTTTTTTTAAGGATCATGGTTAAATCAAAGCGATAATCATCCTCTAACACTATTTTCATCTCCATTCTGTTGCCGGGAACTATTCTCTTTCCATAAATAAAATCAGTGAGCTTATAAGAATCTCTATTTTCGATAATTTGAGTACGAGAATTTCCAAAAGAAATTGATTTTACGGGGATGACCTCTTTGCCATTACGGATCACTTCAATCGGTTGGTCGATAATTTGTTCATATGTTTCAGGTGTCATGTATTTGATTCCCTCTTTATTCATCATATCGATACCAAAGTATTGATTGCCAACCTTCACCATATAATCATAGGCAACCTCTTCATTTTTATTGTTCAAAACAATATTGAACTTGTACATCTCTTTACCTTGTTTAGAATCAAAAACAAGTGAGAGAATGTCTCCAGATCTTGATTTTTTGATAAAAGGCAAAGCGGCTTTAAATTCTTGTGGCACCTCCTCCAATTGAGTAAATGTACCTCTCACTTTTAAGGTGCGATTGATGATAACACGTACATTTTCGTAACTGGTTGAAGTTTCATCTTTTAGAAGGGTGAAAGCTTCAGATTTTTTCATCAGATTTTTCAACGCATTGGTGGTCAATTCGAGGCTTCTACATCGATAGTAGCCCTTCACCTGATCTTCAAAGCATTCACAGGTATAATTTCCCCATTCCAGGCTTACTTTCTCTCCCTCTTGAAGTGATGAAAATAAGTTAGCTTCTTTTAAATTCTCTGCCAGTTTTCCGGCTTCTTCAATAGGTTGTGTGATTTCATCCGGCAATTGCTGTGCAAAATTGAAAGAAAACAACATAACTAACCCTATCATCAAGGGCAAAACCATTAGGTACTTTAAGTAATTCCAGG
>JBCBCD010000682.1:0-4381 GCA_038530915.1 Bacteroidota bacterium | reverse complement strand
GGTGATTCAAAAACTCAACAAACTTTTTTCACAGTGTACTGAGTTAAAATACTGAGACTTTTAAAAGGCCGGGAAAGCACTGCTTTTCTGGCCTTTTTCATAATATTGAACACAAAACTATCTTTATCTTGTTATAGTATGTAATTGAAAAAAATACATGTAAAGAATGGGCGAACAACTTACTGACATTTCCGAAATGAACATTAGCACAGAAGAAAAGATCAAACTGGCTGCTGCAAGGGTCTTTACTAAAAAAGGCTATGATGCAACGACAACCAGAGATATAGCGGATATGGCAGGTATAAAGTTAGGATCTCTACACTACTACTATCGCAGTAAAGAAAAACTCTTTCAGATCGTTACACAAGAACCCATTATCAAGATGGCTAGCATTCAGAAAGTTGTCTTCTTAGATAATATTCCCTTATATGAAAAAATTAGGAAGGCTGCTGAGCAGTACGTAGATTTTTTTGTCGAAAATCCACTAATTCCTATGTTTATTATTAGTGAATCAGAAAAAAATCCAGACCGACTATACGATATCATGGACTTTAGAACCATTGATGAAGAGATAAGTAAGGAATTAAAAAAGTTGAATGAAGAAGGTATTATAAGAGAGATCAGTGTTGAAAACTTTATAGGAGACCTTATCGGCCTGCTTTGTTTTCCTTTTATGGCTAAATTATCTATGATGTATTCTTTTCAACATGATGAAGCAGCCTACAAGGAGTGGTTAATTAGCCGGAAAGAACATATTCCTGAGCTGCTAATCAATTACTTATATATTAACCCACCTGAGGAGTAAATTTTTTTGCAATAAATTTGGTCAATTGACCAAACAAGTTGACCAAATGTGTGTTTATCCTTCCAGAACATTCATTTATACCAAAGAAAATCGGACAAATGACAACTAATAAAATGTTTAAAGTTGGCCTGGCCATGCTATGCTTATCGGTAATGTGGTCCTGTGATATGCAGAAAGAAACACCTGAGCAAGGTGATATTGCGAAAGCGGTACCTGTTAATATGGCACCTACTCCTAGCACTTCACTAAAGTTTAAGACCATGACGGTTTCACCTGCTGATCAGAGTAAGAAAATCAGTTTAACAGGACGAATTATCCCAATTGATCAGGTACAAATTGTAGCTGAGGTGCAAGGGAAGGCATTAAAAACCAAAAAGCGTTTTGATGATGCCATCTCCTATCAAAAAGATGAACTTATAATTGCTATTGATCATACTCAGTTTGAAAATGAGCTTAAAGCTCAGAAAAGCCAGTTTAAATCATTATTGGTACGCATCATGTCAAGCATTCAATTGGATTACAAAGAAGAACATTCCGATTGGGAAGCCTACTTAAAAGCTTTTGATGAGAACAAGCCAATTGTTGATTTGCCTAAAAAGACCAATGAACAACTGGATTACTTTCTATCGGCCAATAATATTTACAGTACTTTTTACAGCATTAAAAGTTCAGAAGAGCAGTTGTCTAAATTTAAAATCTATGCTCCTTTTAGTGGTGCAATCACTAATGCGAACTTATCTCCTGGTGCCATAGTCAGTCCTGGTGTTCCTTTAGGTACCTTAAGCCGAACGGATATCTATGAATATCAGACTTCTATTTCTATAGCAGATGTAGAAGTTATTAGAAAAGGACAGGTCATCGAACTTTTAAGTGTAACTACAGGACAAAGGTGGCAAGGAAAAGTCCATAGAGTGGGCAAAACCATTGATCCGGCAACTCAGTCCGTTCCTGTATTCTTAAGAGTAAGTGGCCAGGAGCTAAAATCCGGTATGTTTCTGGAGGCGCAAATTAATGCAAAGAATTATGAAAATGTAGTTAGAATTCCAAATGAATTATTGACACGCAACAATGAAGTACATGTAATACAAGATTCTGTCGTGGTTTTAAAACCAGTAGAAGTAGTATCAAACGATGGACGAGAGGTTTTAGTTCGAGGACTTTCTTCTGGTGAAATGCTTATTGCTGAACAGCCCAATGGACCGATAGTAGGAGCTAAAGCATTTGAATAAAATTTATCACGTTTAATACCGTGTAACAAAAGTTAATTAGCGTTTTGAACGACCAGATTTTTAGACTAGATGAGGCGCAGCACAGTAGCAATTCATATTGTTACGAGCATGCAACGAAATATAGGTTAAAAAGATGGATTCAAAATGTTGATAAATTTATGTTACACGGTATTTAATATAATGTAGAAAGCATGCGTTCAATAATAAAGTTTTTTATTCAGCATCCCATTATACTCAACCTCTGTGTATTCTTAATTATTGGGTTGGGTTTCATTAAATTGACACAAACTCAGGTTACTTATTTTCCAAAACAACGAATTAGGTTTCTGACCGTTTTGGTCCCTTATCCGGGAGCTAGTCCTTCTGAAGTAGAAACAGGGATCACTAAAAAGATAGAAGATAATTTAGAAGGCATAGAAGGTATTGATAGAGTTACTTCTACTTCTGCCAACAGTTTGGCTACTGTAGTGGTTGAACTCACTGAAGCATCAGATGATAAGGCTGTATTGGCAGAGGTCAAAAATGCGGTAGACAAGATTAACAACTTTCCTGACAGAGCAGAGCCACCCATCATAGAAAAGGTAAAAGTGAAAGACCTAGCGATGACTTTGGGGATAAGAGGAAATTTACCTTTCTCAGCTATGAAAGATTATGCTGATGTAATTGAAGATGACCTTTTAGCTTCATCAGCTATTTCTGAAATTATAGTAGAAGGCTTACCTGCTGAAGAAATTGCTGTTGAAGTGAGAGATAATGATTTGCAGCGTTATCAACTAAGCTTTTTCCAAGTAGTGTCAGCTGTTCAAAAAGCCAATCTAGAAACATTTGGTGGAGAAATCAAAACGGGAAGCAATAACATTAGCATAAAAGCCAATAATAAGAAGTACTTCGCAAAAGAATTATCTGAGATTATTGTTAGTGCAGATGTAAACGGAAGAATAGTTCGCTTAAAAGATGTTGCTGACATAAAAGATCAATTTGCTGATGTAGCGACTGGTAGATACATCGAAAATCAGCAGGTTATTACACTCTCGACTTTTGCTCTGCCATCTGAAGATATACTTGAAGTAGCTAGTATAACCCAATCTTATATTGAAAACTTTAATAAAAACCATTCTGGAGTTTATCTCCAAGTTTTAGAGGATGGTACGATTAAGGTCAACGATCAGATCAATACCATGGTTAATAATGGCTTGGTAGGTATTTTATTGGTTTTGATTGTACTGGCCTTATTCTTAGATCGATATTTAGCTTTTTGGGTAGCATTGAAGATTCCTTTTGCAATCATTGGAATGTTTTTGATAGCGGGTATTCAAGGATTGACCATTAATGTGGTATCTCTTTTTGGATTTGTTTTAGTCCTCGGGATTTTGGTAGATGATGGGGTAGTTATTGGTGAAAACATTTATCAATGGGCCAAAAAGAAGGGAGTTACACCCCAAAAAGCTGCTATAGAAGGAACCATGGAGATGTTGGTACCTGTCTTAATATCGCTGACTACAACTGTGGTAGCCTTCTCGTTATTTTTCTTTTTACCTACTCAAACTGGAGAGTTCTTTGGTGAGATGGGATTTGTTGTAGTTGCTGTTTTATTATTTGCCATGCTGGAAAGTTTCTTTTTCTTACCAGCTCATTTGGCTCATAGCCGAGGACTTAAAGCAAACCATACACCCTCATTTATTGAACGATTTTTTAACCGAGTACTCAACTTCATAAATGAAAAAATCTATCTACCAACTTATCGCACTTTATCTATTGGCAATAGATGGGTTGCTGTTTTGACCTTGGTTTTATTTATTGTCATGTTGGGAGGTGCTTTCTCTTTGGTAGGCACAGGAAAAGTAGGCTTCACTTTTTTTCCAAACTTAGACGATGATGCAGTTTTTACTGAACTACAAATGAAGCCCGGGACTCCGGTTGAAGTCGTACAAAACAAACTTACAGCATTAGAAGAAGCGGTCTGGAAAGTCAACAAAGAATATTCAAAAGATCGTACAGATGGACAGCAGGTAGTTCAATATGTAGAACGAATCACAGGACCTCAACCGAATGAAGGAAAGTTGAAGATCACTTTTTTAACCGGAGAAGAAAGAGGTATTAGCTCATTTGTTTTATCCAATGCAATGAGAGATATGTCTCCACCAATGCCTGAAGCTGAAAGCTTGGTTTTTGGGATAGGCGCCACTTTGGCTGTATTTGGTAAGCCAGTATCTGTAGCACTTTATTCTCAAAATATGGAAGAGTTGCGCTTGGCAAAAGATGCTCTTAAAGAGGAAATGGGTGTACGAACAGACATCAAAGATATTTCAGATACTGATCAGATTGGGGTAGATGAAATAGAGTTGGA
>JBCBCD010000681.1:0-4383 GCA_038530915.1 Bacteroidota bacterium | reverse complement strand
CATCTTTCATAATTCAATTGATGGCTTGGTGATTTTTTACGGATAAAAAAGCGTTGTAAGTTTTAAAGCTTGCGACGCTTTTTTCATTGTTCATCGTTCATCATTCATGCTACACTTACGTGTACCAGCCATGAGCCATTCTTAAAAGGCATCGAAAAAATTAAAAAAACTAGTAAAAGTATCAATCACTAATTTGTTCCTACTTACCAAACAGTAAAAACCAATGACCAATGAAAAATGAATGATGAACGATGAATGATGAACGATGAATGATGAACGATGAATGATGAACAATGAAAACCTGTCACCATAGCATGACAACTGGCAAATAAGCGATGAAAAATGAAGAATGAACGATGAAAGATGGAAAAAAGTCTGCCAACTACTGCAAAAATGGCATGAAATGGCATTTGGCATGAGGTATGCTATGCAATTATATGTCAATCAAAATATTCATTAACAATCTTTTTCAGCTAAAAAAAAGCAACTATGATGAAACCCATCAACGACAGAGTTGTAGTAAAACCTGCTCCTGCTGAGGAGAAAACCAAAGGTGGAATTATCGTTCCAGATACAGCTAAAGAAAAACCATTAAGAGGTGAAATAATCGCTGTTGGTCCAGGTAAAGATGGCAATTTAATGACCGTACAAGTAGGTGACACGGTTTTATATGGCAAATATGCAGGACAAGAGTTGAGCTATGAAGGCGAAGACTACTTGATCATGCGTGAAGACGACATCCTTGTGATCTTGTCTTAATCATTGTATGCTTCCTACATTTTATTTTTTTCAATTAAATCTAAAAAACACTAACCTAATATGGCTAAAGAAATAAGCTTCGACCGCGATGCCCGTGAAGCATTGCGTACGGGTGTTGACAAATTAGCTAATGCAGTAAAAGTTACGCTAGGTCCTAAAGGTCGTAACGTTGTCATTCAAAAAAGTTTCGGTGCACCACAAGTAACTAAAGATGGTGTGACAGTAGCTAAAGAAGTAGAATTAGAAAGCCCAATTGAAAACATGGGAGCTCAGATGGTTAAAGAAGTAGCATCAAAAACTGCTGATATTGCAGGTGATGGTACTACTACTGCGACTGTTTTGGCTCAAGCTATGATCAATGCTGGTTTAAAAAACGTAACTGCTGGTGCTAATCCTATGGATTTAAAAAGAGGTATCGACAAAGCAGTTAAAGTAATCGTTAAAAACTTAGATGAGCAATCTGAAGTAATTGGTGATGATTTCGAAAAGATCCAGCAAGTAGCTTCTATTTCTGCTAATAACGATAATGAAATCGGTTCTTTGATCGCTGACGCTATGAAGCGTGTTTCTAAAGACGGTGTTATCACTGTTGAAGAAGCTAAAGGTACCGATACTTATGTAGATGAAGTATTGGGTATGCAGTTTGATCGTGGTTACCTATCTCCATACTTCGTTACCAACACGGAAGAGATGGTAACTGACTATGAAAATCCTTTGATTCTTATCCATGATAAGAAGATCTCCAATATGCAGGACATTGTTCCTATCCTTGAGCAAGTGGTTCAGAATGGCCGTTCTTTATTGATTATTGCTGAAGACATTGAAAGCCAGGCTTTGGGTGTATTAGTAGTTAACCGCTTGAGAGCTCAATTGAAAGTGGTTGCTGTTAAAGCTCCTGGTTTTGGTGACCGTAGAAAAGCAATGTTGGAAGACATCGCAATTCTAACAGGTGGTACAGTAATCTCTGAAGAAAAAGGATACAAACTTGAAAATGCAGGTTTGGAACACTTGGGAACAGCTGAGCGCATCACAGTTGATAAAGACAATACTACTATCGTTAATGGTAGTGGTAGCGAAGAGCAAATCAATGCTCGCATTAACCAGATCAAAGCTCAAATCGAAACAACAACTTCTGATTACGATCGCGAAAAATTGCAAGAGCGTTTGGCTAAGTTAGCTGGCGGTGTTGCTGTTTTGTATGTAGGTGCTCCTACCGAAGTTGAAATGAAAGAAAAGAAAGACCGTGTAGACGATGCTTTACATGCTACTCGTGCCGCAGTTGAAGAAGGTATTGTAGTAGGTGGTGGTGTTGCATTGGTGCGTGCTATCTCTTCTATCAAAAACCTAAAAGGTATCAACGAAGATGAAACCATTGGTATTCAAATCGTTAAGAAGGCATTAGAATCTCCATTGCGTACCATTGCTGATAATGCAGGTATGGAAGGATCTGTTGTACTTCAGCGCGTTATGAATAGCAAAGGAAGTAGTGGATACAACGCTCGTACAGACAAGTATGAAGATTTGAAAAAAGCAGGTGTAATCGATCCAACTAAAGTTACTCGTATTGCACTTGAAAATGCAGCTTCTATCTCTGGAATGGTATTGACTACAGAATGTGTAATCAATGATAAGCCTGAGCCAGAAGGAGCAGCACCAGCTATGCCAGCAGGTGGAATGCCAGGCATGATGTAAGATGATATAAGATAATTGATTATAATGAGAAAAGCCTTTCCGTTCCGGAAAGGCTTTCTTTATATATGTACACCATTTGGCTGAAACAACTTTCTTACTTTTTCTAACACATTATTCAATTCTTTATCTAAGACAATTTTAAAAATAAATTTTCAAACTCAAAAATTTATTTCAAAATTTTTCCTAAGGTTTTCAATGCATTGGGAAAATTTCAGGAACCATTCCCATGCTTTCATTGAATAAAATTTTATCTAGACCAAGGTCAACCTCTAAATCATCAAAATAGTGCACTACCTTCTCCGTAGGCATATTTCCGGTTAAATCATCCTTAGCCATAGGACAACCACCATATCCTTTTATGGCTCCATCAAAACGTCTACAACCATTTTTAAAGGCACTTTCAATTTTTTCTTCCCAATTATGAGGCTGAGTGTGGAAATGTGCTCCAAATTCCAGCTGAGGATAAGCTTCTATTAAGTTGGAAAATAAATATTCTATATTCTTAGGATTGGCTACTCCAATAGTATCAGACAATTGAAAAATCTTAATTCCAATTTCATTCAATTTATCTACCCACTTATGAACGATCTCTGAGTTCCATGGATCCCCATATGGGTTACCAAAGCCCATGGATATGTAAACGACCATTTGCTTAGACTTCTGCTCACAAATCTCCTGTATTTGCTTTACACGTTCTAATGACTCTTCTATTGAAGCATTGGTATTACGCAATTGAAAAGTCTCTGAAATAGAAAAAGGATATCCCAGGTAGGTAATCTCTTCAAAGGCCACAGCTGCCAGGGCCCCTCTTTTGTTGGCCACTATAGCAAGCAATTCAGTCTGGCTAGCGGATAAATCCAGTAAAGACAAAACTTCAGCTGTATCCTTCATTTGTGGGATGGCTTTAGGAGAGACAAAACTTCCAAAATCAATGGTATCAAAACCCACTTGAAGCAATTTATTAATGTATCTGGCTTTATCAGCAGTCGGGATAAAAGGTTTTATCCCTTGCATGGCATCTCTGGGACATTCTATAAGTTTTATCATTATTTTGGTTTTACTGGTATTTGCTGAACGAAAAATTACGATAAACCCATTACTCTCACCTCTAAACCTATTAATTTTGTTCTTTGTTAGTGTAAGGTTAAGGGTGTAGTGGGTGTTTATAGTTGTTAGTTTTTGGTTTTTTGGTTTTTTGATTTTTTCAAAACTACAATTCTCCGGAATTAATATTAAAACTAATAACTAGAAACCAAGAACAGCCCACTACACCCTACACCCTAAACTCTACACTTAATTAACATTATCTATTTAGAAAAGTATACATTCTTATGCGCAAAAATATTGGTTTTGCTACACTAATTGGATTTCTTCTGGCAGGAATTGGATTCCTTACACTCGTCTTAAGCGTAGTGGGTGCACAATTGAGATTTTTTGAATGGATAGAGGCATTTGGAGCCCTTCCCGGCTTTGTAATAAAGCTCGTCATGATCTTAGTTGGTATCGTAATCATCTATCTGGCTCAAACAGATTTTGAAGGAAAGAACACGTAGGAATTAGTTGAAAAGTTTATGAGATGATTAGGTTAGGAGTTGGTTGTAGTACTTTCATCTCGAGTGAAGTGATTTCACTAAAATCTAACGGTACTGACAAATTAACTTAGAATCAATTCTTGAAGATAAGTCGTTAGTTTTTTTTAATACTTCATTGAAATATATGAATACAAGTGTAGCTGTCATTATTTCTAACTTCTAACCCCATAATCTTATCAACACATAAACTAAAAAACAAGAGGTCGATGTCATTGACACCAACCTCTCGATTTTTTTAAGTATATATTATACTTTCTTACCAAATAAATTTGGTATTACTCTTACTCGATGATTACCATCTTCTTAGTGATTGCCTGGTCAGCAGTTTCTACTGTGTAGT
>JBCBCD010000680.1:0-4385 GCA_038530915.1 Bacteroidota bacterium | reverse complement strand
ACACCATAGGCATTCACCCCAAATTACTTTCCCAGGCTATCAATAATGTTATCGGATATAATTTTTGTGATTATGTAAACTCCTACAGGATTCAGTTGGCAAAAGAAAAACTCAAGAAAAACTCTAAAGAAACACTATCCATTAAAGAAATTATGTATGATACTGGTTTCAACTCTAGGTCTGTATTCAATACCGCATTCAAAAGTAAAACGGGTATAACTCCTTCCGAATACAGAAAAAAGCATGGAAAGTCTTAAAATATGTTCTGATTCTTGATTCAATACATTCTACGTCTTAGGCTCAACTAGTTTTGTTTAAATGTTTAAAGTCGCTAAGATGGGATTGAGAGTACTGTTACTGGCTGTTTTGTTAGGATTGAATTACATAGTTTCAGCTCAAAAAACAAGACAATCTGAAATTCGTTGGGATACTTGGGGTGTCCCCCATATTTTTGGAAACAATGAAACTGAACTTTACTATGGTTTTGGTTGGGCCCAAATGAAGGCACATTGCAATCTCATATTGAAGTCATATGGGAAATCTAGAGGGCGTTCGGCAGAATACTGGGGTAGGGATGAAAACCTCACCCAAGATATGTTACTGCGAAAGTTGAACATTCCCAACAGAGCTAAATCGTGGTTTGAAACACAAGATGTTTCTACGAAACGAATTTTGAAAGCGTTTGTGCAGGGAATGAATGACTACTGTGAAGCTCATCCTGAAAGTATTAAAGAACATTTAAGACAAGTTCTGCCGATACAAAACAGCGATCCTTTGGCCAAATTACAGGTTAGTTATCATCTAATGGTCGGAGCTTTTACACTCCAAAAACAAGCAGCCCTATGGAAAAATGCCGGCTCAAACGCTTGGGCAATTGCACCCTCGAAATCAGAGAATGGAAATCCGATGCTCATGATGCAGCCACATCCTCCTTGGTTGGACGATTTCTTGTTTTTTGAATCCCATTTGACCAGTAAAAGCTTAAATGT
Organism: Bacteroidota bacterium; assembly: GCA_038530915.1. GTDB lineage: Bacteria > Bacteroidota > Bacteroidia > Chitinophagales > Saprospiraceae > JANQPA01. The sequence continues at coordinate 3,396 of JBCBCD010000680.1, read as the reverse complement.
ATATGGAATTTCTTTGGTGGGTAGTCCTACTATTGCTATGGGCTTTAATGACCATTTGGGATGGGGTTTGACTTTTAACCAAGCGGATGCCATGGATTTAATCGAATTGGAGATAAAAGAAGGTTATTACAAAGACAATGCAGATTGGAATAAGATTCAAAATAGAACAGAAACAATCAAGATAAAAGAAGGGGAGGATTTTAAAGAAAAAGTTATCAAGATTAAGGAAACTAAATATGGTTTTATTTTAGATGAAAAAGGAGACAAAGCTATTGCATTGCGACTGTCAGGATTAGATCGTCCTTTTTTTGATAAGCAGTTCCTGAATATGGCAAAGTCAAAAAATTTGAGACAGTTTGAGAAAGCTATGGAAATGCTCCAATTACCGCTTCAAAATATAATATATGCTGACAAGCATGGGCAAATATTATATCTCTATAATGGGATAATACCTAAACGACCTTCGGGAGAGTTAAAGGATTGGTCCGGCATTATAAAAGCTTCCCGGCTAAAAGGCCCAGTTGAATCTTATGTGGATTATAATGACTTACCAAAAATCAAAAACCCGAAAAGCGGTTTTGTGGCCAATTCAAATAACAATCCTTGGACCAGTACATATCCATTTATAGATGTACCCTTTGATTATCCACAATACATTGCCCCGAAAGCGACAGACAATTTCGATTTACGGAGTACTCGTTCCATAAAGTTACTTTTATCCAAGTCAAAACTAAATTTTCAAGATTTGGAGGAAATGCAATCGTCTACTTACTCTGAAATGGCCGATAGATGTTTAGATGAACTTATTGATTTTGCAAATAAATCAAATGATACCGTTCTCATTAAGGCATCAAAGGTTTTGCAGGAATGGGACAAAAAATTAGATAATGAAAGTGTTGGGGCTGTTCTTTTCGTCAACTGGTATTTCATGGCTCGGAAGAAGAAGATGTTTCAAACTGATTTTGATTTAAATGACCCATTGAACACACCACATACGCTTACCAATAACGCAAAGCAAATATTATTAAATGCCGCTAAAAGAACCTTAAAACGCTATGGAAGTTTAGATGTCCCATGGAAATCCGTCTATAAAACTAAGTATGGGGATTATACCGTTGACGGTGGGTTGGGCTTAGGTGAGATAGGAAGTTTTAATGCCGGTTTCTATCGACCTATAAATAATTTTAAGTATCAACTTGCAGGAGGGTCTGCTTACACTGTGGTCATAGAATTTGGAGAATCGAATAAGGCAAGAGGCATATTGGCTTATGGTAATGCATCTGAGAACGATTCTCCTTTTAAGGGTGATCAAATCAAATTATTAACTCAAAGAAAGTTGCGTTCAATTAACTTTTATGAGCAACAAATCAATCAACACTTACATAGTAAAGAAATCTTGGAAATCCCTCATTCCTTTGATTGATTCCATATTCAAACTATAAAATAAACTTTTCATGGGCCTAAGTTTGTCTTACCATTTGATAATTTCTTTTTTAAGGATTAAAGGTGTAAAGAAACTCTTTATGCAAAATCCAATTGATTATCAGGCCTTACGAAGGAACGATGTGTACGTGCCAAGGGGAGTTTTTTAGGGCAAATATGGTCACTTTTAAAGTGCGGAAAACTCAAGTTACAGAGATTAAACCAAAAGCAAAATCTGAAAAATTGCTGATGTTTATCCATGGAGGTGCTTTTGTGTCGGGTCCTTCTGAACATCACTGGAATTCAATCAAGAAAATTGCAAAGAAAACAGATTATACCATTTGGATGTGTGACTACCCAAAGGCACCTGAACATACCATTACTGAAATTTCACAAAATATTGATATGATTTTTCAAGAGGCTTTACAGCGTTTTTCCCCGGACAAAATTACTTTGATGGGGGATTCCGTCGGTGGTACATTATGTATTGCACTAGTGCAAAGGGTGATTGAAAAAAACCTTGAAACTCCATTAAGACTTGTGCTCATATCTCCTGTTGTCGATGCAACAATGTCAAATCCTGAAATAGAGGAAATAGATGTTGATGACCCGATGCTATCTAAAACGGGAGTATTAAGTGCAAAAAGAATGTGCGCAGGTATAACAGGTTTGAAAAATCCTGCAATTTCTCCTATCTATGGAAGCTTTGCAAAGTTTCCAACTACGGTGTTGTACTTAGCCGAAAATGACATAACCTACCCCGACCAAAGAACAATGGTAAAACGAATGCTTGTTGCCTCTGTCCAGGTGGAAGTAAATATTGGAAAAGAGATGCCACATATTTGGCCCTTACTACCTGTTATGAAAGAAAGTAGAGTCTCAATGAAAGAAATCATCAGAGAACTTAATAGTTAAAGGGGTACTGGCTTAGGCATAGTAAAAACGAAAGAGTAAAAAATCGAAACACTCAAAAAGAATTATTTCATAAATCATATTAGGATAACCCTAGTTATTTCTTCGTCTTTGATTTGGCAAAATCTCCTTTGGCCCATTTTTTCTGTAATTCAACATATTTTTCTTTTGGTTCACAAGTGAACCAATTGATATCATTTTCCCCACAAACTTTGTAATGAAATAAAAAGCCAATTAAAGGGTGGCCGATAATAAAAATTAATCCCCAATGTCCAAACCAATGGACTAAAATAGCAGATACTCCAACGTAAAAGACTAGCTTCCCAGGTACCTTCCACTTCGGTCTTACGAATTTCCCAGTATGGAAATACCCTAAAACCCAAATCAGTATGGATACAACTAAATAAAAAACCTGAATGTTTTTCATTTTGCTAAAATCCTTTTCTATATAATGGTATTGCAAGGTTTTGAATAATCATTGACATATTCCTTTCACAAATATGTTTACCAAATACAATTTTGACTCAGGCAGGTATACTTTTATAATCTTCATTTAGTGAAATGGCCGGTTTGGAACTTTTAATGAATTCTCCTGGAGTTAACTCAGTAGTTTTTTTGAAACTTTCATAAAAGCTCATTTTGTTACCAAAACCAGATTCTTGGGCCAAACCCCAAATATCAAAATGAAGTGATTTTCCTTTCTCAACAGAAGTTATAAAGTTTTTAATCCTGAACATATTGACGTACTCTGGAAATGCATATTGAGTGAAATACTTTATGGCCTTACTCGTTTTCTTGCTTGGCACACCAATACGTTCAGATAACATGGATAAGCTTAACCGCGAATCCTTAAAAAGGAGATTTGTTTCCATTTCTATAGTAATTTTATCAAATACTTCTTTTAATTCTAAAAACTCTTTTGAGTCGTAAAATTTCCAAAGAAATTTAAACTGGTCAGGGTTGACGATATAACTAAACGCAAAGAATACTATGGTAAGACTTATGATAAGAAAGGATGTCTCAATCATTACATAAACAAATAAATATTGATAGGTAATGAAA
>JBCBCD010000679.1:0-4407 GCA_038530915.1 Bacteroidota bacterium | reverse complement strand
AACCTTGTTTCTAATTAATTGAATCTCATCCTCATGATCAGTATAAAAATGGTTGGAAGGTGGAAAAGGAGCTGAAGAACTGGCCCATAAAGTAGTCGAAGCCTGTGAGGAGCATAGTGATTTTCAGTATTATTACAAGGATGAAGATACCATCAAAGAAAAAATCGAAGCACTTGCTATCAAGGTGTATGGTGCAGATGGAGTCAGTTACACTGATCAGGCCAATAAAAAGATTAAAGAATTAGAAGGACACGAGACCTTTAAGAAGATGAGTGTTTGTATGGTAAAAACTCACTTGAGTCTTTCTGATGATCCTAATTTAAAAGGAAGGCCCAAGGGTTGGACACTAAAAGTGCACGATATCTTAATCTATCAGGGAGCCGGATTCATTGTACCTATGGCTGGTACCATTAAATTGATGCCTGGAACTGCTTCTGATCCCAACTACCGAAGAATAGATGTAGATACTGAGACCGGTAAGGTTACCGGATTATTTTAAGAGAAATACATTGCCTTTTGAATGTTGTAAAGCATCATAGAGAAAAACTAGGACTTACTCAACCTGGCCTGTCTGAGAAGACAGGCTTGTCGTTGAGAACCATCCAACGAGTAGAGGCTAGTGAAAAAGCTCCAAAAGGACATACCTTAAAAGTGCTATCTGAGGCATTTGAACTAGCTCCACAAGAATTGCAAGCTCAATTCATCTCCAAACAAAACATCAAAAACCATGATCAGGATGTTCTCAAACAAATCAATCTTTCTATTTTAATTTTCTTTGTTTTTCCCTTTGGGAATATCGTTTTACCTCTGTTGATATGGCAAAGAAATAAACACCTGTCCGATTTGGTCAATGAAGTGGGGAAAAGGATTGTCAACTTTCAAATTTTTTGGTCCATCGTACTAAGTCTTTTTTCTATTGTAGCTCCCTTTATTAATCATCTGATCAAAACTTCTATTCCGATTATCATCGTGGGGCTATTGGGGCTCGTCATTTATAATATGTACATCGTTCTTAATACTGCCCGCCAAATCTCTTCTGAGAAATATGGCTTTTTAAAGCTTCCAATCCATTTTTTATAGTTCTTTTGGTCTTTGGTCAAATAATTCATTTATTAAGCTAAAGTGTCACACAATCATGCTTAATAACTAAATTGACGGCATTTTGGCGGCATTATTTTGTTTACTTGCATGCCTTGTGCTCCTACTTTTGTTTCAGTGATTTAATCAATTTTGAAATTCTCTAAACACTGAATACACTGTGAAATAAATTATTTAAGCTTTTGAAGCCATCTTTTCAACCCATACTTCGTTGCATGCTCGTACCGATATAAATCGCTACTGTGCTGCGCCTCGCCTGGCCTGAAAATCTGGTGATTCAAAAACTCAACAAACTTTTTTCACAGTGTACTGAAACAATAGCATTCATGAAAACTTTATGGAAAAAAATATTCCTCTACACTTTAGCCGGATTACTTCTTTTAGTCATTGCCGGTGGAATAATTGGCATCCAGTATTTTAAAAACGACTGGTTTAAAGAACGTCCTAATTACATCATCTTCCAACATGTCAATCCATCTGTAGCCTTTAAATGGGGAAAACATAAATATGAAAATTATACAGAACCTCACGATGCTATGATAGTACCCATAAAAATCAAAGGCCTGCCTCACCAATTCTACATGCAGTTTGATACAGGTTCTCCCTTTTCTTTCATCAATAAGAAACCATTTGAAAGCTTAAAGGAGTATGGCCTGGATTATCATTCTTTCGAAGAAGAAGACTTACCTTTTATTACTAATGTAGAATTGCTTTTGGGTGAAAATGTAATTTCATCTGATCATTTAAGAGTTCGTAATAATGGCAGTACGATCGATTTTGCTGATACCTCCAAATGGCATAGATTAGGTACACTTGGCACAGATATAATGGCCGATAAAATCACAGTAATTGATTTTGTTAATAATACCATTGAGTTTTATGAAGAACGCCCTGCTTGGATGGCTAACTTATCTGGTTTTCAAGATTTTGATTTTCGAGGACGCAGATTTATGTTACCAGCTAGTATTCAGGGAAAAGAGATGGAGTTGTTCTATGATTCAGGTTCAAGTGCTTTTGGTTTATTGACATCCAAAAATCGATTTGATGCTTACACAGATCCTGAGGTTGAGGAAATAAACTACTCTGCCAATTCTCATGGAAAATCCATTCCAGTACATCACAAACCTTCGGATGAAATGATGTTGATCGGAAATGAAGAAGTGAGTCTTAATCGCATCAGTTATGTAGAATGGCATGATAAATGGCAAGGTTTCTTTTCTCAATTCACTAAAATAGGTGGTTTTATAGGCAATAAGCCTTTTCTGACTAGTGCCTTGATTTTAGATACTCAACAAAATGAATTTTTAGTGCTTAAAAATAAACAAGAGGTGGAAGCCAATGTCAATTAAACCAAATTGGTACGATGACATTGGGTCGTATTATTGGCCCAATATATCTCCATCCAGATTTACTCCGAGACCAATAACCGTTCTGTTACCATAATTGAAATACCCCACGACCTGATTGAGTTCAAGAATTTCACCATCACTAAAACCAACTTCTTTTAATGTGTTGATGTGGCCTTCTGTGACTGTATTCATGTTTAGTGTCAATCGTTTAGCATAGTCCAAGCCCAACAAATGTTTATCATCAAAAAAAGTGTTGAAAGCTCCTGCTTTTACGGCAGTGAGGTATCGATCTGCTTTTTCTGGATGTGGATATAAGCGTTTAAAACCTTCATTATGATGCGTCATGCAATAGTTGCAACCATTTAAATAACTGACATATACACCTATTCCTTCCAAGTACCACTTAGGTAAAGAATTATTGGGATTGTGTATTGTGTTTTTATACAAACTTATGTGGGCAAGCAATGTTTTTGGTCTGAGGCTGTGGGCTAAAAAAACGTTATCAATGTAATTATTAGGTCCTTTGATTTTATCGTAAGCTTTTTTCAAGGCAGGCCTAGCGTTCTTATACAAGATAGTTTTAATCCAAGTCATAAATTCTCTAAAAAGTTTTAACAGCAGAATTATAAGTAATGCAATGAAGTTAAGTAGTTGGATAAAAATAAGAGTATGTTTAAAATTTATCATGCACTGAAGATCAATGCTTTGTGGTTCTAGTCAAATATTTTCGAAGGCGTTTAGCGAGCTAAGCAACTGAGTAAATATAAAGCTAGGTTCATAAAACATTGGTTTTCAGAAGTTAGAAATTTAAGCATACTCTTATTACCACTTTATGATTTCAATAGATTAGCTTATTTCATTCGTGCGTATTCTTCCAAATTCAACTCAGGTTTGCCCAGTTTTTCCCAAGTTGCTGTGCCCTGAAACCTTTCAGGAAATTTATTAAGTGCCTCAACAATATTTGCCCCATAGTTAAATTTTGGCGTTAGCTTACCAAAAAATTGGAGTGTCCAAAAAGGAAGTTTCAGGATCAACATCCTTTTTTTGGTGTAATGCTTGGTAAAAATTCGGGCTGCGTCATCTGCAATATAAGCTTCAGGCCCCTGAATGATATATTCTTCATTTTTACCATCAAAAAGACGAAAGGCATTGCTAACCATTTTGGCATAATCTGCTGCTGCAATGAAATACATAGGATGTTCAGAAGTACCTGCCAAAGCTATATTACCGGCCTGCTGGTAAGAACCCAGGTCAAAGTTTTCCATAAAAGTAGACGGACGAAAGATGAGACTTGGAATGGGATGAGCTGATATCATTTCCACAGCTTCATTTTTTATCCTAAAGGCCCACCAATCAAAGCCATTCATGCCCTGATAATTTTGAACCAGTGAAGAAAGATAACCTATGGCCTTTATGTTTTCTTGTGCTGCAATTTGTAGGATATTGAGTATCCCTTCACGTTCAGGCTGAAAATCTTTCTCTCGGGATGATTGTGCTACTGAGAGACTGATGTAAATGGCATTACAGCCCAAAATCGTTTTTCTGACTGCATCAATATCCTTAAGGTCTCCTTGGATAATTTCACAAGCTTGAGGTAAGCTACTCGTTTTAACATTTCTGAGTAAAGCTTTCAATTCATGTCCGTCTTGTGCAAGTCTATTTGCAACAGGAGTTCCCAGCATTCCTGATGCTCCAAAAAAGGCAATCTTCATGCATTGTTTTTATTTGATCTACATGCTTTAGGACATCGAAAGCTTCTACGATGCTGCGTTGAACACCTATCACATAGTCAACAGTGAGTCAAATAAATGTCGTAATGCTTGTTATTTCTGTTTACTAATCAACCCTAAAGCAAAATTCAAGGGAGCATTTTCACCTTTATCGTATTGTTCAAAAGTAGGAATAACTTCGTACTGAGGCATGACTCCACGACCAAAGGGTATTTTATCATCAACATTCA
>JBCBCD010000678.1:0-4409 GCA_038530915.1 Bacteroidota bacterium | reverse complement strand
ATTCCAAGAATTTTCTTTCTCAGGGAATTCTATCAACGCTTGGGATATAGATACAAAGCATGATCAACACCAACATTGAATTTATACGTCAAGTAAGTTTCTAATAGTAAATTTTGATTTTTACCATTGGATATGAATATATTACCCGTTCTATCATCAGTAGGAGGACGAGTAAAAGTAGTTGGAGAGAAAAATTCAGAGTTGTTGTTATCAATATCATAACCAACATTTACTTTAGCACTGAAGCCAGGTAGAAAGTCGGGTAAATATTCCAATTCCAAATTAGCCAAACTACCAAACTCTTCGAAATTATTGACTTGCTGAGCTATTTGAGAAACAGGGTTTCTTGGAGTCAATGCAAGACCATATTCAAAAAATCCCCCATAAGTAGTATTCGCAAAGTCAGTAACAGGTTGTGTAGGATCAAACCTAAGAGCATCACCGATCACACCTCTATCATTATCTCTGAAGTTAAAGTTTCCTTTGATGTTGGTTCTAACTTTAAATTGACTGTCCATTAAATCAATATCTAAAGCAACACCAAAACCAATACGTTGTGCACGGTATGGATCTAATACCCCTTCTACATCCTGATAGTTACCAGAAAAACGATAAGCAATGTTTTCACCCCCACCCATAACACTTAGGTTATGGCTTTGTCCAAATGCTGTACGAGTGACTTCATCATACCAGTCTGTACGTTCTGGTCCAACATCACCTAAGCGATCGGGTCTTCTGAAAGTAACTACATTTCTAAATTCATCTGGAGATAACATAGGTACAGATTCACCCAAATAAGCTAAAGAAGCAAAACCATCATAAGTAATTCTTGGCTTCGCACCTTTAGAACCTCTTTTTGTTGTAATCATTACAACACCATTCGCACCACGAGAACCATAAATAGCTGTCGCAGAAGCATCTTTCAAAATGGTGAATGTTTCCACATCGGCAGGGTTGACATAAAATGCCAGGTTAGCACCATTACCGATAGGTACACCATCAATTACGTATAAAGGTTCATTGTTTCCGGTTGTTGTACCACCACGAATACGGATGGAAGCTCCTTGTCCAGGTGCAGCACTTGGTGTAACTTGCACACCAGCTACTTTACCTGTAATTAAATTATCGGCAGAAACCAATGCACCTTTGTTGAAGTCTTCCTCGCCTACTGCAAGAACAGAACCAGTTGCATCATCTTTCTTTACAGAACCATAACCAATTACGACAACTTCGTCTAAGAGTTCACCCGCACTTAAAACAACATTGTAAACGTTGTTTACTGCGTCTAGAGCGATCTTTTTTGCCGCATAACCTGTGTAAGTAAATTCGATTTCCGTGGCATCTTCAGGGATCTCTAAAGTATAATTGCCATCGAAATCTGTGACTGTACCGTTGCTAGTACCTAAAATAAGGATGTTAGCACCGATTAATGGCTCTCCGGTTTCACCGTCCGTCACAGTACCTGTAATTGTACGTTGCGACCAAGCCATGTTGCATAGAAGTAAGGTTGCCACCATGAGCAACCACTTGGGAAGCTGATTGACTTTAAGTTTCATAAATTACTGATTTTTAAATTGACATCTACTAATAGTGATTCGCATACACGATCACATCTTAGTTTTATTTGGTAGAGTGCAAATTGCCTTTCCGCTTTCTGGTTGTATCCATTTCGGAATAGCCCATCAAAATTAATGATGTTTATTCTAAAAAAAGAAGTCTATTCCGTAAATAATTACAAAAAAAAAGAAATGTCATGTAATTTCTTCCAATTTCACCTACTTAAACACAAGTGTACATCATAAAACAGCTTGATTGAGATGACTTTTGACAATCCTTTTACTATCATTAGTCATTTAAGGAGTTAGGTAGACTTTTTTACTGATTACTCCACCGAAAGTTCCCGTAAAGGAAAGTATGTAAATTCCCGTTCCTATTTCCGGTAATGTCAATTTTTCTTGTTCTCCATATATTTTGTTTTGTGATAATAGTTGTCCTTGTAAATTCATTAACCGAACCTCTTCTAATTTTTCCTCTGGGTGGTTCCATTCTATAATGATGCTTTGTTCATCTGTAGAATTATAAACTATTAAGTATTGATCAAATACATTACTTTTTGTAGAAGTGGTGTTTATATCATATTTATGTGACAACCATCCAATGCCCCCATTTTCTAGAAGATCATTGCTAAAATCAAAAAATACTGCATTTTCATAATGTGATCCTCTTGCCCATAAAGTATTACAAGAAGTACTTACCCAGGTAGGTTCCCAATAAATGACTCCCATTCCTCCCGCTTCAATTGTCTTTTCAGTCAAATCAATCAACCAAGCCTTTTGATTTTCAGGGCTTGCCGGACTAAAATCAGGATGGGTAGCTCCTAATACATTATTGGCATTATCTTTAGAATTTTGAGTCCATACATATCCAGTTTCTACTATCAATACTTCATATGCGGGATGATCTTCCTTCAGTTTTTTGATAACATCAGCCGTACCTGTATTTGTCAATGGTTGATTCCACTGCCAATAGTAAGACAAGCCCATGATGTCAAAATCTGTAACCCCATTGTCAATAAAGGACCCAAACAGCCATTCTGCATTTTCTGGTCCGGCACAATGAATGACCGTTTTTATTTCCACATTATTGTCCGACTCAAAGGTCTTTACTGCTCTTATTGCTTCATTAAAAAGCTGTGCATTTCTATTCCAATCCAATGACCAACCTTCATCGTTTTTCTCTTTGGTCAACAAAATCCCTTTATTGGTTTCATTTCCGATCTGAACCATTTGCGGCAATAAGCCTTCTTCATTCAAGCTTTCTAGTGTCGAATAGATGTAATTGTAAAGAGAATCTTCAAGCAGTTCTAAATCATCTGCCACAGGTTCCCATGCTAAAGGCATGATTTGGTTCCCGGGATCGGCCCAAGTATCTGATAGGTGGAAGTCCAACAAAACCTCCATCCCCTGATCAAAAGCTCTACTAATACTCCATTTGACATCTGCTAAATTTGAGTAAGTTCCTTTATCTGAAATAGTTTCATACCATGAAGGAGTGTGCCACAGTCTCAATCGCACCAAATTGCTTCCTCTTTCTGCAAAGAGTGCATAAGGATCTACCTCTACTCCCTGAGCAAAATACGAGGCTTCACAGTCTTGCATTTCGTTGGTATAAGATAGATCTGCTCCCAGATAGAAAGGACCGGACTGGGCAGTCAATAAGGAAGATGCAATTCCTACAAGCAGAATTGCAATTCCAATTTTCCAATAGGTAAGAGCAGAAATTGATGGCATTAATATTGGTTTTTCTAGACATATAAAATTATATATCTACAGAGAGTATACCAATATTAATATTAAGAAGTGTCAAAATTTGGCGAAAAGAATGGGTTCTTTACAAAAAGATGATTTTCCCCATGAAGAAAATTGCTCTTCTTCATGAGGAAAATACAAATTAGTTCAAATTATGAAAGGTACCTTTTGTTAAAGAGACAGTTCCTTTTGTGGCTTCCAAAACGATTTTGTTGTAATTCTTATTTGGGAAGAAAATTTCAGTCATGACCACTTTTCCATCATTGGCAAATATTTCTCCGGATGCGACATCCAGGAAACCTTGCAATTTCAATTTATCTCCCTCCAGCTTTAATGGGGCTGTATGTATCTGATTAGCAAAACGATCAGAAAAATCAATTTTACCAGAATACCTTTTATCACTTATCAGTTCTCCTTTTGCTTCGTCATAGCTGATGGTATAATATTCATCATTATTATTCATTATTTTCATACTGAATACAGATTTATCTGATACCTCTAACTCAAGCTCGAACTCTAAAATACCTGAACTAAAGTCAACCGCTACTGTACTTAAATCCAATTGCTCCTCTAAAACTTGTGCAGAAAGTTCAGTGGTATTGCTTCTCAGCTTTTGCAATTCTGCCACCGGCTTTTGCCACAATTCATAATTATCATCTACCTGCATTAGGTGCAAACTCCTTGGTAAAGTCATAGCACTGCGCCAGTTTTCTGTTGGTACTAAAGTAGCATAATCCCAATTGCTCATCCAGCCAATAAACAATCTACGTCCATCTTCTTTTGGAATATTTGACCATGTTACACCTGCATAATTATCTCTCCCATAATCCAGCCAAACGGCTTTATCTTCTCCTGACTTGGCAGGAAAGTCTGAAAAAGTGATATCATCTACATTGATATGTCCCCAGCCTTCAGAATGAGCATCGACTATTTCAATCTTAGCATTTTTTCCTTGAAACTCCTCAACTTCCCAGGTTTCCCAAACCAGTTCTTCTGAATCTTTACCAGTTGATGTTCTCACCACTTCGTTTTCTACCAATAAATTCATGCAAGTTTTACCTTCATGTGCGCCACCTCCAATCAAGAAGTTGATGTATTTTG
>JBCBCD010000677.1:0-4413 GCA_038530915.1 Bacteroidota bacterium | reverse complement strand
ATCTATTAGCGTTGGTAATAATGCTTATACGGATGCAGGAATGTATTCTGATACCTTGCAATCCATTAGTGGTTGTGATAGCATAGTCAATCTAAATCTTACGGTTAATCCTTCATTTAGTATGACACTTACTGAGACGATTTGTGAGGGCGAATCCATTACAATAGGCAATACTACTTTTACTACCTCTGGCAACTTTACAGAAAGATTAAATACGGTAAATGGTTGTGATTCTATCATTAATTTATCACTCACAGTTGTTCCTTCTTTTGAAGACAATATTGAAGAAACCATTTGCGAAGGAGATTCTATTGTAATTGGAAGCAGTATCTATAAAGCAGATGGTAGTTATTCGGATACCTTACAAAATGTTTTTGGCTGTGATAGCATTATCAATTTAAGACTTTTTGTCAATCCTACATTCAATAGGTCGATCAATCAATCGATTTGTACCGGGGACTCGATTATTTTAGGAAATCAGGTACTCAAAGAAACCGGTGTTTATACGGAATCGTTCCTGTCCAGCAATGGCTGTGATAGTGTGGTTACCATTGATCTTTTTGTAAATCCATTTATCAACACAGTGGTTGATAGCACCATTTGTGAAGGAGAGGTCATATTTATTGGAGATTCCTCTTATTCAGAATCTGGAACTTATGAACAAGTATTTACGGCTGTAGGAGGTTGTGATTCTATTTTTACTTTAAACGTAACCGTATTGCCCATATACAATATCAACCTCAATGAAGTTATTTGTGAAGGTGATTCTGTTCAGGTTGGTAATAGCATATATAATTCTTCAGGTAATTATGTTGACACCTTATGTTCTGTAAGCGACTGTGATAGTATAGTAAATCTTTCTTTGCTTGTGCATCCATCATTTGATGAAACCATAGAGACTATAGTATGTGAAGGCGAAACAGTGAGAGTAGGAAACAGGACTTACACTGAAATTGGCAACTACATAGATACTTTACAGACAGTATTGGGTTGTGATAGCATCATTAGATTGAATTTGACGGTGAATCCCACTTATGTGATAGACAGAGAGCAAACCATATGTGAAGGTCAAGCCATAACTATTGGCGAAGAAATAATTGAAACAGCGGGTTCCTATGAGATTTTATTACAAACTATTAATGGTTGTGATTCTTTGATCAATTTGGAAGTAAAACTAGCAGCTGAAATAAATACTATATTGAATGAAATCATTTGTGAAGGTGGATCCATAATGGTGGGAGAAACACAATATACAACAGCAGGAGCTTATGTGGATACATTGACAGCAAGTGGAGGTTGTGACAGCATTGTAAGTTTATTTTTACAAGTCATTGGTCCTGCTAATCAAGCTGCTATTGCTACTGAAGATCAGTCTACCTGTGATGCTGAGACACTTATTTCAGCAATTGAGTATTCTGAATTGCCTATAGCAGGAGAGTGGAGAAGCACCGGAGGCCAATTTATTGTTGATCCGTTCTCATCAGAAACTGAAGTTGGAGATTTTAATGTAGGTGAAAATATTTTCATCTGGTCATTGACAAGTGAGGCATGTGGTTTTGATCCGTACAGTACAGATACGGTTGTTGTTAATTTTGATCGTATCCCCATAGCAAATGATGATGAATTTATCACACGTAGAGAAACGCCTTCATTAAATCAGTCAATTATAGAAAATGACATATTGCCAGAAGATTGGCGGATAGAATTTTTTGAGGTACCTGAAGAGATAACTGTTACAGAGCAGGATGGCTTGATCAATATTTTTCCTCAGGATGAATTTACAGGAGAAGTGGAATTTGGTTATCGACTTTGTAGTGAAGCATGTGATACTTGTGATGAAGCCACTATTTTAGTAGCCATCAATAAAAATGCTGATCCGGATAGTCCACCTTCTTATTTGTGTCCCACTTGTCCAAATCCGGTACCTTTTGAACCGGTGCCTTGTTTACCAGATTGTTATCAAAATGATGTCAATAGTATAGTCATAGTCAATAGATGGGGGGATGTGGTTTATGAAGAAAAACCATTTTCAGGAACCTGGTTTGGAAACAACGCACAAGGTGTGCCTTTACCGGCCGGTACGTATTATTACATCATTCGTTTGGATTTAGGCAATGCGGAAATACTGGTAGGAGAGATCATCATTTTAAGGTGATTATCCAGCAAAACGTTAAAGCCATTGGTTTATAGATAAATTGATTATAACTTTAAACATGTGAGAATACTGACCCAAAAACCAAGATTATGAAAATGAGATGGATGATTCCATGCTTGCTATTATTAGGAGGGATACATCAATCGCTTCAATCCCAGTCGGTTGATCCCAAAGTCGTTTCTTCTTCAGGGAACCACCATGATAATGGATCAGTCAAACTGAGTTGGACCCTCGGTCAGTTGTCTGTAACTACCTTAAGTAATACTCAAAACACACTCACTCAAGGCTTTCAGCAACCTTACGATTTGTGTACCAATGTCGTCAATACCAATGATTCTGGTGAGGGATCACTTCGTAATGCCATACTTTGTGCCAACAAACAGCCGGGGCCGGATACCATTCGTTTTTTTCTACCCACCAATGACAGGACCATTCGATTAGAAAGTTTTTTACCCGAAATCACGGATGACAACTTATTCATAAATGCGGAAGAGTCAGGCATTGGAAGCGTTATCTTGGACGGTGGGAACATCATCGTAGGAGAGTCGAGTTTTGAAAATGCATTCACTGTTACTGCAGATTTTTTTGAATTAAGAGGCTTGCAAATTTCAAATTTCACCTCTGGAGCCGGAGTCTTTTTTAATGGAGTAAATGATGCAGTAATCGTCAATAATATTTTTGGCAATAATCAAATAGGAGTGCAAATCCGTTCGGGAGGTAGTAGAATTACGATTTCCTCCAATCAATTTATTTGTAACCTATCAGCTGGTATAAGTACTGCAGGCGAAACAGAACATCCTGTTCCTGCATTTGAACAAAGGACAGTTGAGTCTATTTTGGGTACCTCCAGTCCAGGGGATAAAATCGAATTGTACCTTCATCTTCCGGATGATTGTGAGGTAGATGTATGTCAGGGGAGAAGCCTTATCGATTCTACTTTTGCCGATGAAAATGGCAATTGGCGATTTGATGCTCCTTATGCAATTACCTTGAATACTGGAGCTTATATTACAGCAACTGCTACTACAACTCAGGGGCAAACATCTGCCTTTTCCGAATGCTTCTTTTTATGCCCAGTGATCACCCAAACCAATATTGATACCATATGTGAAGGAGATGTTTACATTGTCTCTGATGCTACTACCGCTATAGAATATTCTGAACCCTCAGGTGATGCACCCTATGTTGATACCTTGGTAGGTGCTTTTGGTTGCGACAGCATTGTCACTACAATTCTAACCGTTATCGGACCATCCTATTTTCCAGCTATAGCCAGTGAAGAGGTCATCACTTGTGCAGACAACGAATTGGTAATTGGTAATGCTTACCCAGCCCTCAATATTACAGGTATGTGGACTTCCAATTTGCCAACACACCAAATAGATCAAACCAATGAAGTTTCTTCAGCGGTATCTAATTTAAGCCTGGGACAAAATGAGTTTTACTGGACCGTAAGTTCTAGTGAATGTATTGATTATGATGCTGATACAGTTGTTATAGTTAAAACGCTTACACCGGTGGCAGTAGATGATGAAAACGTTGGCCAAAAAGCTCAACCCATCATAGATTTTGATTTAGTAGCTAACGATACCTATCGTTCAGACTTTTCGTTTAGAATTATCAATTCTCCTGCCGAACTCACCATTGTAGACCCTGAATCTGATGGAGTAGTAGATATCATACCTGACAACACTTTTTCAGGTACAACAAGCTTTACATATGAGATATGTAATGACAGCTGTGGTGTTTGTTCTATGGCAGAGGTTGAACTAGAGTTTGAAAAAAATGCCAGCGAAAGCAGCCCGCCTACTTATTTGTGTCCGGTCTGTCCCAATCCGGTGCCGTTTGAGCCAGTTCCTTGTTTGCCCAACTGTTATGATACACCTGAAAATAGCATTGTTGTGGTAAATCGTTGGGGAGATGTTGTATATGAGCAGGCGCCTTTTCAGGGGCAGTGGTTTGGAGATAACAACAATGGCGAACCACTCCCGGCCGGTACGTATTATTATATCATCCGTTTAGACATTAGTAATTCTGAAATTTTGGTAGGTGAAATCATCATCCTACGATAATTAAAACCGGGATGTATGAAGTGTAATATTCTATCTATCACTTTATCTTTTTTTGCCTTTTTTCTTTTATCGGCTTGTACGGAAAACGCTGTTGATTTTTTAGTCAATCAAGAAAAAGGGATGGCCATCACTGAAAACGAGCAAATTCCTGAATCCATTACAAGAATTGTAGATCCTTCATTAAAT
>JBCBCD010000676.1:0-4432 GCA_038530915.1 Bacteroidota bacterium | reverse complement strand
TATTTCCTTTTACCAAAGAAAGCTGATTTAGGTTGATGATAAAGGAAATAGTAAGAAAATGGAGGTTTATCTAAATGGTCACTCAAATGCCATACCCATTTCCAGAAAACATTATCATTATTTTAAACCTAATGACTAGCAAAGCACTACAACAGGCTTTACTTTTAATTTATCCATTCAAAGGCATTTATTGAAATCCCTTGAAAGCAATCATCGACACAGTTATTAGGTACAAAGCCACACAAAGTCATTAAGCCATTGTCCTCAGTCTCAAAGTAGATCGTATTATTCTTGTCATCAACGACCAAATACTTACTTAGACAAGAGTTGTACCATTCATCAATGGTCCAGGGAGCAGTTCCTTGTTGATTGCTGCCCAACTTGGAAGCTGTTTCAGAATAAGAAAAAGTAACTTCTCTTTCACCCGTCATATCGTTGTAATTAAATGCTTGGTACTTTCTGGAAGTCACCTTTCCATCTTCCACTCTGATTTCTGTGATACTACCAAATCCCGCCCATGATGTAAAAGAAGTTTGGTATACATAAGATTTGCCATTGCTATCTTTTAAGTCATTCCATTTTTGAAGGCTTTCCAAATAAGAGAGCCCACTTTCTCCCCTCAAATTGGTTAGGGTAGACAATTCAATTCTTATGGTGTCATCACTTTTTTCACAGGCTACAAACAAGATTAAGAATAGTAGAAATACACTTTGGTACGTCTTCATCTAAAGAATTTTAGTTTCTACTTCATTAGACGCCAAAGTTGCTTTACAGCGTTGGGTGTTCCATCAGTTCATTGGTGAACAAATCGGTAGCTTCCAATTTCTTTGATTCTAACCCATGATCATAAATCCATTCAAGAAAACGGTTGATCGTCTTTGCATCCATGAAACCCCAATTTTCAGAAGTCCCAAAATGTGCTAAAGAAAGAGCTAATGCTTTTTCGAGTTCAATTTTTGAATCTTTTTCCGGTACAAATGGCTTTAGTAATCCCGCAGCCTCTTTAGGGTTGTCATGGCAGAATGCGACTCCCTGGCGAGTAGCCGCCAGAAACTTGGTGTATTCCGCTTTTCTATCGCTGATTTTTTCTTCATTCGCAGCTATCATGGGAGAATAAGAATAAGGCACCTGATAGTCCGCCATTTTAAAATAAGTAAGCGGAGCTTCTAATGCTTCGGCCTCAACGCCTTCCCAGTTTAAAAAGATCCATGTTGCATCAAAATTGCCATCTAGCAAGGTGTCCCAAATGCCCAATTTTTCAGGATAAGCTATGCCAATGGTGCCTTCTCCTCCATCATTGCGAATCATTTGTTTCACAATAGCATCTTCATATCGGGCTTTGTAAGAAGCATATCGCTTTCCATCCAGATCTCTTGGAGAATGAATTTCTTTATCAGTTCTTACAGCTATTGCGCTAATGTCTTCTTTGAAAATGGTTGCTATCCCTTTCAAACCAAAAGGTTTTTCCTTGGTACGATAACTAATGATGCTTTCAGTCGGACATAAGGCAAAATCCGCCACACCGATTTCTACCTTTTTTGCGGGTGTGATGGCATAATTATCAATAGAAGGATCTATTATTTCAACATTCAATCCGTGTTTCTCATAAAAACCTTTCTCTCTGGCTACGAAAAAACCAATGTGGTTGATATTGGGAGTCCAGTCTAGTGCTAGTATCAATTTTTCCATTTCTGTAAGATTTATTTACAATACAACGACTTCATATCTGACCTGGTTCCTTAATAAGCTCCCATAACGCTGATATAAAATTTTGATCAATTTATCCCTGTATATTCCCAATGCTCCCTAAGTCAAGCAACACAATGGTTTAGCGCATAGATTTGAAAAGACAAAAAAAGATCAACTTTATGGTAAAATCATTTTCTGTATGGCTATTTCTATTTTCTATCTCCTTTGCTAATGGCCAAATTAAGGTGGAAACATTTCGCTTTGCAGCTTCATCAGGAGATACATTGGAGCAGCATGTATATTTTCCTAATTCGAATACTCTGGCTAGCTTTCCTGTTGTTTTGATTCGCACACCTTATGGTAAGGATCAATATCGGCATGATGGCTTCTTTTTCGCCAGCCAAGGATATGTCACGGTTATACAAGATACCAGAGGCAAGTTTGGATCAAGTGGGCATTTTATTCCCTTTATTTATGAAACAAGCGATGGTTTGGCTACACTCAATTGGTTACAGCAACAAAGTTGGTGCGACGGAAATGTAGGTATCTATGGCATTTCTTACTCCGGGTTTTGTGGTCTAACACTAGCAGATGAGATGCACCCTGTACTCAAAACACTTATCAATTTTTCCGGCTGGGTGGAACCGGAAATTATGGCTGCTCCGGGCGGCTCACAACATCTCATGCTCAATATCCCATGGTTGCTTCATGAGGAGACACAAACCCGACGTGATTTAGAAGAGTATGATATAGATTCTTTGTTTTGGCACCTACCCATTGCTGAAACCTTTTCTCATATTGGCATAAAAAGCGATGCATGGGAAGATCCCGATTTATTAGGCACAGTCAATCAGGACTTTAAGTATGATCGAGTAAATATTCCTATTCTTCATCTTACCGGAGCTTATGATTTTGTCAAAGAAGGCACCTTGGGTGCTTATTCTAAAATTGCTGCCTATTCAAATAGTCAACAGAAACTAATTTTTGGACCTTGGTTTCACAATCAATCCCATACTTCTCTGACGGAGGTTGGAGAAATTGATTTTGGGCCTAACTCAATTATGGGGGATGACAAAGTATTAGACATAGCGATTCAATGGTTTGATGAGCATCTTAAAAGGAAAAAAGAAGAGCCGACCCTCCCACAAACAAATGTCTTCTTGATGTTTGACAACAATTGGTATGAGTTTGATCAATGGCCAAGTTCAGATATGAACCCTACTGTTTTTTACCTCAATAGCAAAAAAGGAGCCAACAGTATCTATGGTGACGGCCAATTGAATTTAAACCCTTCTGATGGCAATATCAAAGATGAATTCATTTATCATCCGGATAAACCTGTCCCTACTTGTGGAGGAGCCAATTTTCATTTTCTGCCACAACAACTAGGCATAAAAGATCAATCAATAATTGAAGAAAGGAAAGATGTGCTGGTTTATACAAGCAGCCCTTTCTCGAGTCCACAGGCAGTAATGGGAGGAGTTACAGTCCGTTTATATGCTTCGTCTTCTGCTCCTGATACAGACTTCACGGCTAAATTGGTCTTGGTTACACCTGAAGGAATGGCTATGAATATCGTGGATGGGATTGTGCGTGCTCGTCATCGTCATTCAATAAAAAAGCATGATTTATTAATTCCTAATAAGGTCTATTCTTTTGAAATCGACTTGGGCAGCACTGCTTTTCTAATCCCTCAAGGATATCAACTAAGGTTAGAAATAAGTAGTAGCAATTTTCCAAAGTTCAGCAGAAACACCAATACAAAAGAAGATCCTTTTTATTCTTCTTTTTTTAAGAGCGCTACACAAAAAATCTATCATTCTTTAGACTACCCATCACAATTGATACTCCATACGATGCCATTCGAAAAATTAATCACTATAAACAAATAAGATGAAACCATACTACTTTCTTTTATTGTGTGGGCTGTTGTTTAGCAAAATCAACCTACACTGTCAGGCTTATTCATATTCAGCAATAGAACTTCAGCTTTCTAATGGTAATTATGAGGCGGCCTGTATAGTACTCCAAAAACATTTAGTCAATCAAAAAGAAGATCACTTGGCCAACTTACAATACGGTCAATGCCTCATAAAATTAAACGAATATGAGAAAGCCATTGAGCAACTTAAGTTATCCAAAAAAGCATTAGCAGATAATGCCAATTTCCATTTTTGGTACGGTCAAGCTTATTTGAGCAAACTTAACAATGCACAAAACTTTTTTGAAAGAGGCATAATAGCTTCAAAAGTAAAAGAAGCTTTTGAACAAGCCGTTAAACTGGATTCGACCAACATAAGTGCCAGAAATTCTTTGGTCAAGTACTATCTTACGGCACCTTCTATTGCCGGCGGAAGCCTAAAAAAAGCAATACCTCATCTAGATTATGTTAAATCCAAGAATCCAAGAATGGGATATTATGAACTGGCTAATTATTATTATAGAAAAAAAGAATATGCTTTGGCAAGAAAAGAATATGAAGGCTATTTAAAGGTTGCAACTGAAAAGAGTGAAGTACTGTACTTAATTGGATTTGTGTATCAAACAGAAAAAGATTACCAAAATGCTTTTGCTTACTTCCAGAAAGCTATCGAAGAACAACCTATTCACGCATCTGCTCTTTATCAATATGCTCGTACTGGTGTCTTTACCAAGCAAAATCTTGATCGTTCTATTCAATATTTAACTGATTATATCCAACAAAATGGCATGCCAAATGGCCCTGATTTGGCTTCTGCCTATT
>JBCBCD010000675.1:0-4447 GCA_038530915.1 Bacteroidota bacterium | reverse complement strand
CTCCATTATCATCCTCAATTATGTTATTGATATAATTACTCGGCAGTCCATCCTTTTGAAAAAAATGATCAAATCCTTTCTTTTTTTTATCAAATACATAAAGTCCTGCATTTGTGCCAATCCATATGTTTCCTTTCTGATCTTCGTACCAAGACCCAAAGATGCTTTCAGATATTGAAGATGGGTCATTGGGATCGTGTGTAAAATGTTGAAAACGGCCTATTTCCTGGTCAAAATAGTTTAAGCCTTCACTTGTGACTATCCATAAGTTTCCCTGACGCTCTTCAAAAAGCATGTGAACGGTACCATTAGATATTGAGTAGGGATTATTAGACTCATTTTTAAAATGTTGAAAACGACCAGTTTTGGGGTTGTAACAATCTAAGCCGTTGATTGTACCCAGCCATACTAAGCCTTGTTGATCGACATGCACACAGAATATTTGATCATTGCTTAAAGAATTGGCATTGTTAGCATCATGTGTAAACTGGGTAACCTTTCCACTACCATTATCAATTTTAAAAAATCCATATCTTTCGGTACTTACCCAAACATTTTCTTCTTTATCTAAGGCCAAATCCGTAATAGAATTGGAGGCAAAAGAATAGGCTTCACTCCCTTTGTTTAAATACTTTTTGACTACTCTTCCTGAACTATCGGCTACAATTACTCCATTTGCTTTTGATGCTATTAAAAAATGCTTATCTGAAGTCTCTATGATTTGCGTGGTCTCATCAATACCTGTGAGTTCATTTTGATCATCCGGTAAAATGATACTTACTTTTTTTTCTAGCTGGCCATCTTCATTCCAAGAAATTCGATGCAGTCCGTTGTATAATGTTTCAATCCAGATGCTGCCTTTTGAATCTTCCATTAAAAATTCAACTGATCCTTTTGGAATTGACAAATCGTTTAACGGATCATTTTGGTACAAGGAAAATGTTTTATCAAGCGGTTTACCCACGTACAAGCCATCATTATAAGTACCTATCCAGTGATTTCCTTTAGAATCCAGATAAAAAGACAATACAGCGGAATCGAATTTATCCTTTCCTAGTTCTTTAGGCGATTTTATGATTTGTATTTTTTCTCCTTCAATATCCCAGGTATACAAGCCATTATCCAGTGAAAATAGCAGCGCTCCTGAATCAATAATGGCCATTTTACTAAATTCATCAAACCAAATAGTGGCATTCAAATCAGGTAAATCTGCTTTTTCCTTGGGTAAGTTTAACCGTTCTACTTCAGGAAGTTCAGATTGAATGTCTATAGAAAAAAAGTTATTTCTTATGAAATAATATAGTTTTCCCTTAGGTGAATAGGCCGCTTTTGGAAATTCACTAATCATAGGAAGGTCGCCCAAAAGATGAGGAATTAGTTTGACGACAGTATCTGATGAATAGTCATATTCTACAATGCCTAAATTTGTATATATCCAAAGGTTAGAAGCATCGATATGCATCAAACTGTACTGCAACAATTCTCCATATTCATCATTCAACCTGGCATCGAGGTCAAATGGTACTACCTTCCATCCACTCTCCTCATCGGAAGCGGGTACAAGCTGGTACATTTTTTTTCTAAACAATTCATTGAGCCAAATGGTCCCTGCATCATCTTCAAAAATATCTTGAATGATTTTTTTAACCTGCTTCTCCTCTTCATAAATAGGAATTCGTTGAATTTTACCCGTTTTTCGATCCAGTTTATTTAAACCTACTTCTGTACCAATCCATATATCGTGTACTTTGTCTTCATGCAATCCTAAAACCCAATTGTGATTGAGACTTTGCAGGTTGAGAGGTTCGTTCTTAAAATTCAGCAAATGTTGGCCACCGAATCGATCTAAGCCATTATCATGCCCCACCCAAATAAAGCCCAAATGATCCTCCAGAATACTGAATACAGCACTATTCCCTAAGCTTTGTTTTTTGGTGAAATTTTGATAATCTAATTGAATCTGGGTATGAACGACAACAGGAAGGGAGAAGAATAGAATTGAAAGGCCAATAGGCTTTAAGCATTGGCTTATGTGGTTAATTAAAAGATGTGTTATAATTCCAGTAAATGAGTCGCTACAGTTCATGGGAATTATGAAAAAATTGAGTCTTCAGTTAATCACTTTCCTGCTAAGATAGAAAATTTCTCAGCATGGTGTCGCTAGAGTTTCATGGAGACTTTATAGTGAAATTTCAACTTCTATTTTTTATTTTGAAAACTCATTTTTAAAAAAAACAAAAAACATAAAATCTATAGCATGAAAAAACCAACTGTACACTTATGGGTCTTACTCATGATCCTAAGTTCTATTTCTTTTGCTTCAACATCATTAGAAGCTCAGTCTTCCAATGAGACAATGATCGATACCAGTCTTTACAATGGATTAAAATACCGAATGGTCGGTCCTTACCGTGGTGGTCGTTCTACTGCGGTGGCCGGTTTTCCTTCTGAGCCTTTTAACTTTTTGATGGGCGGTACTGGTGGTGGTGTTTGGCACACTGATGATGCAGGTGGGTCCTGGAAAAATATTTCAGATGGCTTTTTTGGTGGTTCTATTGGTGCCGTAGCCATTGCAGATGCCGACCCCAATGTGATTTATGTAGGTACGGGTTCTGCTGATCCAAGAGGAAATACATCAGCTGGTCATGGAGTCTACAAATCAGTAGATAAAGGAAAAACATGGTCATTTATTGGTTTACCGGAAGCAGGCCAGATTGGAAAGATTAGAGTGCACCCTCAAGATCCTGATTTGGTGTATGTGGCTGCTCTAGGTCATATTTTTGGCCCCAATAAAGAACGTGGTGTCTATCGCTCTAAAAATGGAGGTAAAAACTGGGATGCCATCCTTCAACTTTCGGATACCACAGGAGCGGTTTCTATGGCACTCAATCCACAAAACCCGAGAGAAATCTATGTGGGTATGTGGCGGGCTGAGCGCAAGCCCTGGTCCATGATTAGTGGAAGTACAGATGGAGGCGTCTATAAATCCAGAGATGGTGGAAATACCTGGGAAAAGTTAGGTGGCGGTTTGCCGGAAGGTATGGTAGGAAAAGTAGGAGTCACCGTTTCGCCAGCCAATCCCAACAGAGTATGGGCATTGATAGAAGCAGAACCAGCAGGTGGTGTTTACCGCTCAGATGATGCCGGAAAAACATGGAAACGCATCAATAAAGAAAACAAACTGCGTCAAAGAGCCTGGTATTACACCCATATGGTGGCTGACCCAAAAGATGCGAATACCGTTTATGCTTTAAATACGGGCTTGTACCGTTCGGTAGATGGAGGAAAGACCTATGAAGGGATTGCTGTTCCTCATGGAGATATACATGATTTATGGATTAATCCTGATAATCCTAGCATTATGGCCGTTGCCAATGATGGTGGTGCACAAGTCACGCTTAATGGTGGAAAAAGCTGGTCTTCTTACCTCAATCAGCCTACCGCAGAATTGTATGGTGTAGTGGTTGACAATGGTTTTCCTTATCGACTTTATGGTGCTCAACAAGACAACACAACCATTAGTATTCCTGCCTGGACATCTAGTAACACCCTACATCCAAAAGAGCACTGGTATTCGGTAGGTGGTTGTGAAACCGGACCGATTGCCTTGCATCCTGACTATCCGGATGTTATTTATGCCGGTTGTTATGGCGGTGTAATGGATAAATACGACAAAACTACTGAGCAAGTACAAAATGTTATGTCCTATCCACAACTGCAGTTGGGAGAAGCAGCTAAAAACCTGAAGTATCGTTTCCAGTGGGTTTCTCCAATGGCAGTGTCCCCACATGACAGAAATGAAATTTATCACGGCTCTCAATACGTACACCGTTCTAAAGATGGCGGAAAAACGTTTGAAATCATTAGTCCAGATCTAAGTACCAATACAGCGGAGCATTTGGACTATTCCGGTGGACCGATCAACCATGATATTACCGGCGTAGAAATCTACAATGTTGTTTTTGAAATCGTCGCTGATCCTTACAATCAAGGAACCATTTGGGCAGGTACGGATGATGGTCGTGTGCACATCACACGTAATGACGGTAGAAACTGGAAAGAAATTACGCCTAAAGACATGCCTCAATATGGTACAGTAAACAAAATTGACCTATCGGCACATGAGGAAGGCAGAGCTTTTATGGCCGTACAGAAGTATCGTTTCGATGATTTCAAGCCCTACATTTATATGACCAATAACTATGGAAAAAGCTGGACCCTCTTAACTGATGGCAAGAATGGCATTCCGGAAGATTATCCGGTAAGGGTGGTTAGAGAAGATCCGGATCGCAAAGGTTTATTGTATGCCGGTACCGAGTTTGGCGTATTTGTTTCTTTTGATGAAGGCAAAAACTGGCAAAGTCTACAACGCAATATGCCTATTGTACCGATTACAGATATGAGAGTCCATCAAAAAGACTTGGTCTTATCTACTCAAGGTCGTTCT
>JBCBCD010000674.1:0-4458 GCA_038530915.1 Bacteroidota bacterium | reverse complement strand
CCTAGCTGGACAAGTGATGAATCAGGGTGGAATCGCTAGAAGACTTATTGCCTTTGCCAAAGCCATTGTGGGACCGTTACCTGGGGGATTGGCTTTCGTTAACATCATCGCCTGTATGCTTTTTGGGGCCATATCGGGTTCGGCTGTGGCTGCAGCATCCGCCATTGGAGGCTTTATGAACCCCATGATGCAAAAAGAAGGATATGACAAATCCTTTAGTGCGGCGGTAAACATTACCAGTGCCACAACGGGACTCATCATACCTCCCAGTAATATTTTGATTATTTATTCCTTGGCCAGTGGTGGGGTTAGCATTGCCGCACTTTTTTTGGCAGGTTATGTCCCAGGCATATTGATTGGATTGGCTTTGATGCTGGTCGCAGGTGTATATTCCTTCCTAAAAAAGTATCCCACCGAAAAATCAGTTGGGTTTAAAACCTTTTTCAAACGGTTTTTTGATGCCTTGCCCAGCCTTTTGCTGTTGGTAGTGGTCATTGGGGGCATCGTCGCTGGAATTTTCACCGCGACGGAAGCCTCTGCAGTAGCGGTGGTCTACACCTTCGTATTGGCGTTTGCCTACAAGGAAATCACTTTCAAGGATATCGCTCCCATATTTTTGGAAACGGCCAAAACTACTGCAATCGTAATGTTGCTGATTGCAACTTCTGTCGCCATGAGTTGGGTGATGAGTTATGAGAGCATCCCACAAGAAATTAGTGCCGGACTTTTAAGTATCAGTGATAACCCCATAGTTATTCTGATTATAATTAATTTGATTTTGTTGTTTGTAGGCATCTTTATGGACATGACCCCAGCAGTATTGATTTTCACGCCCATATTCCTGCCTATTGTTACCCAAATGGGCATAGACCCTATTCATTTTGGTATCATCATGATTCTTAATTTATGTATCGGCCTGTGCACACCCCCCGTAGGTTCCGTGCTTTTTGTGGGCTGTGGCGTAGCGAATCTCAAAATTCAACAAGTAATTAAACCCTTATTGCCGCTTTTCATTGTGATGTTGGTTGTGCTTATGCTGGTAACTTATATTCCCGAGCTAAGTCTTTGGGTTCCAAAGTTATTCGGGTTATAGCATTAAAGAAATAATCTCATTAGAGTCGCGGACATTATGAAAACATCTAATGTTGTTTTCAACTATAACTATAATGATGCCTTTGTATAAATTAAAGAATCTTATAGACTTGATACCTCAAGTCCAGAACATTATCCAGAAAAACTGATAGACTACGAAAACAAACCCAAACATGACCTTTTCAGTTAATGTATAGCGACCAATACCTTGAACTCTCTTGCTAGCACTGATGAGAAGAGATTTTTAATCGTTGTGAACTAATCACATCATTTGAACCTCTTGATTGGAAGTATGTTCTTTATGTGATTTTTATGTGTTTAGTGAACTCTGTCCAATAGGGATAAACAAAACAGATAAAAGTACTTCTTTAAAAGGACTATAGTTCTAGTAATACCTCACCGAAAATCTAATCTATGATAACCATAGAAAATTCAAAAGTTGGAATCGAAAGATTAGTTTCCAAAGGAAATTTTGAGCGGGTCTTTTCTTATTTATCAGAAAGTATAAAATGGAACTTTATCGGAGAAAACTTTTAAAAAGAAAAGCCAACGTAATTAAAAACGGTGAACAAACTTCCAAGGATTTCAACTCGGTTCTAACAGTTTTCAAAACTGATTGAATATTGAAATAAACTTAGTTGAAATATTGTATCTTACATGATGCAAAAGGCTTATAAATTTTGCATCAAAATGTACTGATTTGAGCTTAGTGTAGAGTTCGGTGAATCAGTTCAGGGAAACAGTTTAAAATGTTGATATTCAATATATTGTGATGATTGTTTAAATCCAGTCATCCCGACAAGCTAAAGCTAGAAGGTCCTTGTGAATTTTTTTTGCAAAGGGCCTTTTTCTTATTACAAAATTGAAGTCGGGTTTAATTTGAATGATTTTGTATTCTCAATGAATACAGCCAAGATGCATTTTATTTAGCATCATTTCCAAGGCAAAAAGTACCATTCAGTAAAAATTTATTTCTTTTCCAACTCCGATTTTTATGGAGCCGGATTTGTGGCTCTTCAAGTGTGAGGTCCATAAGATTTTATTCCCCGATTTATAGAAGTTTTGCTAATTTGTAGGA
The DNA here is from genome assembly GCA_038530915.1 of Bacteroidota bacterium. Lineage (GTDB taxonomy): Bacteria > Bacteroidota > Bacteroidia > Chitinophagales > Saprospiraceae > JANQPA01. The sequence goes on along the minus strand of JBCBCD010000674.1, from coordinate 2,288 downwards.
AACCAAAATAGCATGTCTTTTTCTAAAATATCTTCTTTGGGGATTGTTTTTTTATTGAGTTCACTTCTCTTTAATGCAAAAGGTCAGAATTTAGATAGCATCTCATTACAACAGCATTTTCTTGAAATGGATGAATTATGGAAACTTGGCAAGTATCAGGAAGGACTGGAACGAAATACGAAAGCTATCAACACACTAAAACATTTAGATTCATCCGCTTTAAGAAACCTGTATAGAAATCAAGGTAGATTTCATATGAATTCTGGAAATTTTGACAGCATAATGCCCTATGCACTTAAAGCATATGCACTGGTAGGAAAAGACACTGGTCCTCTTGAAAAAGCTAAATATCTTGAACTACTCGGAAAGGGATATTTTAGACTTAGACAGATGGACAGTGCAAAAGTCTATTATTTGAAAACCTTGAAGTTGAAAAAGGAAGGCGAAGACAAACCCATTAGCATAGCTCGGACCTACTATAATCTATGCACGTATTCCATAAAAAATTCTGAGCCACAAGAAGCCAAAAATTATGGTGAAAAAGGCCTGAATTCAATAGAAAAAGAAGATAACACGGATGATTTGAAAGCTGATTTATACAACGCTTTACTGGGGGCTTCTTTTCAATTGGGAGATTATACCCAGGCCGAGAATTATGCAAAGTTGGCCACATCCAAAGCTTTGGAAGCGTATGGAGAAATGCATCCCAAAACTGTTTTTGTTTATGCTTCGGCGGCAGCAATTTATGGACAGCTAGGTCGGTACGATGCATCAATTGAGTTTGGACAGAAATCCGTTGAAGGAATTCAAAGGATTTTTGGACCAGACAACAACTATTTGGTGCCTTCATTAATAAATTTAGCAGAAGCCTATTCCTTGGTAGAAGATGAGAAGAATTCGTTGACCAATCTGGATAAAGCTATACAAATCGCTAGTAAGAACGGATATAAGGAAGGGGAGGTAATTGTAAAAACACAGACTCCGTATTTTTTGCTTAAAACCAACCCTAAGGACTCAAGAATAGAACCTTTGTTGATTGATGCGCTTCAGGTCAACACAGAGCTTTACGGAAATATACATGATAGGAATTCTTTTATTCATTTAAACTTTGCGCGGTTATATCGAGAAAATGGAGATTTTGAAAAGGCGCTTGAGAGTTTAGATAAAGCTTTAGTAGCCGCGGGGTTTTCAGATGCTTCAAACAGTCGGTTTTATTCCAATCAACCTACATTTGTAATGGATGCGCTTGATTTGAAATCAAAAATTTTGGTTGAGCAGTATGAGCTTACCAAAAACCCAGTTTTCTTGAAGCAAGCGTTTGACTTGGTAGAGAAAAGACTAGCCTTTTATCAGAAAGTAAAAAAATTATTAACATCTCAGGAATCTGTAATAGAACTTCAGAGCAGACTGAATGCGTTTTACGAGGACATGCTAAGCATCTGTTTTGAAGCGGGTAAAGCGCGTTTGGAAGTTCCTCATAAAGAAGTGGCATTCCAATTGTTGGAATTGGCTAATAGTAACACCCTCTTTCTATCAGTTATGGAAGGATATTTAAAAAAGTATGCCAAAATACCGGATAGCATAATTAAAAGAGAAGGTGAAAACAGACAAAAGCTATTTCAACTTCAGAAAAGTATTGCTGAAATGAATGCCGCAACGACGAATGAAAATGCAAAACTAGCGGAACTATATGAACAGTTGTTGACCATACAGAAGTCACAAGATAGTCTTACCAAATTAATAGCGAAATCCACTAATAGTTACCAAAGGATAGAAGAAGGTTTCGTTCAGAAGAGAATTGAAGAGACACTGAAAAATCTCTCAGAAAACCAACAAGCCATTCACTATTTTCTCGGAAAGGAAAATCTTTACTATTTAATTACTTCGCAATCCGAATCGCGGTTTGAACGGAAAGAAGTAAGCGAAAAAAATCTATCTGACCTACAGCAATTTTTGTTGAATGTAAGTTCGGTTTCGCAAAATGAAACTATTTCCAAAAATCTATACAAGTGGTTGGGTATGAATCAAGTGGACAGAAACAAGGATAGGTTGATTGTAATTCCGAACAACATATTAGGTTACCTTCCTTTTGAGACGTTGCAGAACGAAAAGGGAGAGATGCTTTTCGAAAAGTTTTCCATAAGTTACGCGCCTTCCGTAAGACTCGTGCACCAATTATCAATAGACAAAAGAAATAACGATAAAAGTTGGGCCGGCTTTTTAACGGACACCAATTCAGAAGTGTCTTTAGATGCAGCAAACAATGAGGTCGCTCAATTGTCCAATTT
>JBCBCD010000673.1:0-4463 GCA_038530915.1 Bacteroidota bacterium | reverse complement strand
ATCGACAACAAAATAGACGCAACCGACAGAAGCTTACAATACGAATTAGTTGACGATTATAAACTCGTGTAGTGCTATACTTTTATTTCCTTTCAAGCTCTTATCCTTCAGCATTTTTTGGCTGGTTTTATGAAGCTTTTTAAACAGCTCATCATTTTCAGGTGCTATTAAAAGGCTGTGTTTATCTGCATAGTAAACAAGATCAACATTCAAAGCCTGACCAAAAAAAGATTTTGCTATTGTATGATCTATTAAAAGGTGATGAGACTTCAATTGGATAGGAGGAGTTTGTGTTTTTTGGGACTCCAATTCTCTAACCATTTTTGAAGGTGGTATAAACATACAGGATGATTTTAATGGTTATTAAATTGTTCAATCAATAATTGAACTACTTGATCCCCTCCATGCTGCGCTTCTTGCCCTATACCAGTATTAAACTTTGTGTTTTCAATAGCCACCAAATATACCTCAATGTCTTCAGGGTATTCATCGCGCAAAATTTTTCGAGCATAAGAAAGTGCCTGATCCCATTTGAGGCCATGTAAAAATACCATTGGATCATCAATGACTTGAGCTTCTACTTCTGAGGCCGGTAATTTAAAAACACTTCCCACCGGTTGTCCGGAATTGAGAACAGCATCAACAAGAATAATTTTTTGATGTCCTTTTAATTTGTATAAGACTTCAAAGGCTGAAGTCCCCATATCGAATAAGCTTACATTTGGGATGTTGCTTAATTTTTCTTGCAGTTGTTTGATGACATATATTCCTATTCCGTCATCAGCACGGACAGGATTTCCAAAACCCAGAATTGCGACTTGATCAGTTATGGCTTGCATCTGTGCTTCCATGTATGTGAATTTTATATTGCTACTTCATCCTTTGGATTCGCAGCAAAGAATGGAGCGCTTGAGGCTTTAACTTCTCAAACGCAATGACCAAAAAGAAGCTCGTCAATTGACGAGCTTCTCGATGCCTATTTGTTGTTACTATAATTTAAACTTAGCAAGTTCTTCTCCTGACTTATTGTCGTGAGCATGTACTGTACATACCAGACAAGAGTCAAAGGAGCGAGCTACGAGGCCAACCTCAACCGGATCATGTGGATCTTCGATTTCAGTTCCTTCTAAAGCTGCTTCAATAGGACCAGGATTACCTTCAGAATCGTTAGGTCCTACATTCCAGGTAGTTGGAGCAATGATTTGGTAATTTTCAATCACTCCATCTTTGATCTTAATCCAATGCGCCAATGCGCCTCTGGCTGCTTCTGTAGCACCCCAACCGATTCCATCTTTTTCTTCAGGCTTGATGTAGAATTCTTCATCAAGATTTACCTGGCTCAACCATTGATCGATCATTGTATATAATCTTGGTGCTTCATGAACACGTGCAAGTGTACGTGTAAATACAGAAGGTCCCATTTTTTCCATAATATCACCAAACAAAGGATCCTGTATTTGATGATCTTGATTAGCAGGGTTCGCTGCCATGATTAACCTGGATAATGGACCTGCTTCTGCTGCATGAGCCATAAAGCGAGGAGCTTTAGCCCAGCTATACTTACCATCGAAATCAGTATGATCCAATGTTTTTGAATCTGTAGAAGCAAATGGTGCCGGTTCATCAAATGGGTGAAGCGCATCTTCCTGATTCAAGTACCAAGCATGCTTGATGTGCTCAGCTACCTGCTTCTGATCTGCTTCATAATATTGCTCACCATCCCAGAAACCTGCAGGACTAATAGCTGCTTGATTTCTAGTTTCGATAGTAGGTTGATTGTATAAGTCTTTGTGTAGGTAAGTACCCCATGCAAGGAATTTTCCAACACCCTGGCCAAACTTATCTAAACCAAATTCCAAACTTGCTCTGATGAATAAACCTAAATCACTATTGTAGTGACTCTCGTTTTCTTCCAACCATTCCATCAAATCATCCCAAGATTGGATTTGCATATAACGATCGATAGAGCAACCTAACCATACCGTTTCCAACCAATCATTACGGAAATGATTCATGATGGCATGAGCTCTGGTAATATCTTTTAAAGTAGGTGCACACATTACACCACCTGGAACCATGTAACTAGAGTGTGGCCACTGACCACCGAATAAAGCGTATACCTCCACCGGACGACCACTAGCAGTTACCCCTTTTTGGAAAGAAGTACCTACATAAGCAGCAAAACGCTTAACTACTTCCTGATACAAAGGCTTATTAGCAAATTTCTTGTTGGCAAGGTCTGTAGCAAAAATAGCATAGAACCAACGTGGAATACTTTGGATGGTTTCTGTAGCCTGACCAATTGCTCTAAGTAATAAAGCATTTGGTGGTAATTTGGTTCCCCATGCAACGTCTAAAGCAGAAGAAGCACAGTATAAATGTGAACCACCACATATACCACAGGCACGTGGAGTAACGATTAAACCCGATTGTGGGTCTTTTCCTACGAGGATTTTTTCAAACCCTCTAAACATTGCAGCCTGGGTGTGTGCACGTGTTACAACGCCATCTTCCATATAAACTTTGACGTCGAGATCACCTTCAACACGCCCAACTGGCGATATATTAAGTTCTTTTAATGAAGCCATGATTTTTATTTAAGTTGGTTTGAGCTGTAAAAGACTTTGGGTAAGCAGGACTTTACCAAAGCCTTTTACAATTAGTTTTATTTAGAAGTTTCAAAGTGTTCTTTATTAACACCCATTACATTTTCAATAGTACCCATCACTTTTTCGAAGCCGGCTCTGCTGTAATAAGCCAACTTGTTGGTTCCTGCAGGAACATCTTTAGGCAAGAAACCTAAATATTTCATGGTCTTAAATACACTGCCTTTTTTCAGATCATTGTGTGGGAAGCCAGGCTCAGTACAACCCAAGCAAGGATGGTTTACTCTTGTCTTACTTGATTGACGATTCCAAAGAATGCGGTTACAAGTAGCGCGAGTCATTGGCCCACGACAACCTACTTCATAGAATAGACATCCTCCACGCTTACCAAAGTGTCCATCAACTTTTTGAGCAAAACTGATGGCATTGGTACATCCCGTTTGTACGAAATCAGTGAAGAATGTTTTGGGTCTATGGAATTCATCTAATAAAACATCACCGATACGGCCAGTTGCAATGGCTACCAAAATCTGAGAAATCCAGTCAGGGTGAGCAGGACAACCGGGAATATTGATAACAGGCAAACCTCCTTTAGAAACGAAATCAGGGCCTAAGAAACCGCCTTTATTCTTTTTCAGGAACTGCATACCCGTCGACTCACTAGGATTAGGTGGAACAGCAGGGATACCTCCCCATGTTGCACAATCACCAATGGCTACAACAAATTGAGCTGCATCTGATAATTCGGCGATCCAATCTTTCATTGGACGATCAGCAAAGTAGTTCATCTTTCCGGTTCCATTGGGTCCTTCTATAACAGAACCTTCAAAAACAAAAATGTCTAATTGTGTTTTACCGGAAATACAATCTTGCATCAGATCCGATACTTGGTGGCCTATTTCAAGACCTACGGTAGGGTGCCAGAGGATATTGACTCCAAAGTCAACGATCAACTCGACAACGGTTGGTTCTTCAGCATTAAGGAAAGACATGGTGTTACCACTACATGCTCCGCCCTGCAGCCATAATACGTTTGCCATGGTGGATGTTTTTTGAACGTTTATAGTTTTGTTTTTTTGGCTAAGGCCAAAATTTGATTCTGATTTTAAGAATCCTAATCAAGATATATAGATTTTTCTATGTTAGAAAAAGTTTTCTAGCCTTGGTTTTGAGAAAAAAGTATGAAATCAAGAACTGTGGAAGCCTTCAACAAGAAAGGTTAAACAAAAGGGAGAGAAAACCTTAAGCATTAAAAATAATGATAATAACAAAATATAATTTGCTGGCTTATGTGGAATTAGACTAAATAGCAGTTAAACAAAATGAATACCTTATTCATTCAGGAAATTCATTTGTAGCATTTGTCTATATTCAAGCTTACCCATAACAGAGAAATAAGGAATGAATAAGCTCCAAATGGCTTCTCTATATGCTGACTCATCTGTAGTTTCGTCGATACGTATTTTGTGTTTTGCCAGCCAAAAATCAGTAGTCATCCAAATTTGTGTGGCTAACTTTTCAAATAGTCCTTCCATCGGCTCATCTATAAGAGCTCCCCTGGATACATTGAAATAGATAATGCTTTTCAATTGTGCAATTTGCATGGAAATGTGTTGTCGATGTGCTTCTCCAATTTTAGGATAGGCGCGTACAATTTCAAGTGTATCCAAATAAAAAAAGATGTACTGTTGTTGAAGTTGATAGGTATGCCTTATTAGTAAATCAATATTGTCAAAAAGTGGTACTACTTTGTATTCAGCAAGCAGTTGCTTTTGTTGTTGTGTTAAATCATTGTACAAAGCAAATACAATCGATTCTTTATTTGAGTAATGGTACGCTAGGTTTCCAACGCTAACA
>JBCBCD010000672.1:0-4484 GCA_038530915.1 Bacteroidota bacterium | reverse complement strand
AACTCCATTGATACCCTCAATGCTATCTTCTCTCATATACTGCTCTATCTTCAGTTGAAAGTTACCGGTTTCATTGAAGTAGGCTTTCTCCTGTATGGGTAAAATATATTTGCAGTTTTTTCCACTGCAATTGCCATACCATTTACCGGTTTTATCAGCTAATTCTAAAGAAAGAGGATTTTCTATTGTTCTTCCTGAGGGAAATATCGTTTTGATATTGGTGTATAGGTTTTCGTAAGAATAGTCTGTACCATGCTGGACTTCCAGGAATAGACTGTAGATATTATTCGTGTCTGGGATTTCAAAATCGAAGCTAAGCGAATCAGCATAAGTCCAATATCCTTGATCAAATTGGTAGGTCTTTTGATAATCGAACTTTTCAGAACAGGAGGGGAAGAAAAGAAGGAAGACAAAAAAAACACTTAAAAGGAAAAAACGATTCATAGATAAATTTAATGTTGCTATGCTTTAATACTGTTATGATGTTATTGCTGAACTATGACAGCATAACAACATAACAGCATAATAACATTAAAACTAGCTAAAATAGTCTTTCATGCGCTCAAAAAATCCTTTATCCGATTTACCGGGTTGCGGATTGAAGTTGGGCATGCTTCTGAGTTTTTCCAGCAAGTCTTTTTCTTCGTTGTTCAATTTTTTAGGTGTCCATACATTGACGTGAATCAATTGGTCTCCTTTATTGTAAGATTGTACGGCAGGTAAACCTTTGCCTTTCAATCGGAAAATTTTACCAGATTGCGTACCAGCAGGGACTTTGATCTTTACTTTTCCATCTATGGTTGGTACTTCTACTGATGTACCTAAAGCAGCATCAGCAAAGTTCATATACAACTCATAGATCAGGTTCATTCCATCTCTTTGGAGGCTTTCGTGTGATACTTCTTCTATGCTAATCAAAAGATCACCGGAAGGACCTCCTCTCAGGCCTGCATTGCCTTTACCTCTCAAAGAAAGCTGCATGCCTTCTTCTACACCTGCAGGGATTTCGATTTCAATGGTTTCTTCACCTATTACTCTACCATCGCCTTTACACTTGGGACAATTTGCGGTCACCATTTCACCAGAGCCACCACAAGTTGGACAAGTAGTAGTGGTCTGCATTTGACCCAGGAAAGTATTCTTGATTTGGCGTACATATCCACTCCCTCCACAAGTAGTACAGGTACGTACAGAACTTCTGTCCTTAGCACCCGATCCACCACACATATCACACGTAACTTGCTTGCGTACTTTTATCTTTTTGGAAACACCGCTTGAAATTTCTTCAAGTGTTAGTTTTACTTTGATCCTAAGGTTGCTGCCTCTCTGTCCTCTGGCACGTTGCCCACCAGCACGTCCACCACCACCACCACCGAAGAAAGAACCAAAGCCAGAGTCACCAAAAATATCTCCAAACTGAGAGAAGATATCCTCCATGGTCATTCCTTCTCCACTGAAACCACCACGGCCACCTTGTCCTACACCTGCATGACCAAAACGATCGTATTGGGCACGTTTGGTTTCGTCACTCAACACTTCATAAGCTTCAGCTGCCTCCTTAAATTTCTCTTCAGCCTCTTTATTATCTGGATTTTTATCTGGATGATACTTGATGGCCATTTTACGATACGCCTTTTTTATAGCAGACGAATCGGAATCTTTGGGTACACCAAGTATCTCGTAATAATCTCTTTTTGACATTCGAAAATGATTATTGGTTCTTTTATTTATTTACCCACTACCACTTTAGCGTAGCGAATGATTTTATCTTTCAGTAAATACCCTTTTTCAATGGTATCTACGACCTTTCCTTTCATATCTTCACTACCAGCAGGAATTTCAGTGATGGCCTCATGAAACTCTGGATCAAAAACTTCTCCATTGCTTTCCATGGGCTCTAATCCTTGCTGCTTAAGTGCTCCATAAAGCTTGTTGTATACCAAGCTTACCCCTTCACTGAAGGATTCTTCTGTATTTTCATTATCAGCATTTTTCTTTGCTCTGTCAAAATCGTCCAAAACAGGCAAAAGAGCTGACACTGTGTCCTGGGCTGCTGTTTTCATTAATTCTATGCGTTCCTTCAGGGTACGCTTTTTATAATTGTCAAACTCTGCCGCAAGACGAAGGTATTTGTCTTTCAATTCCATATTTGCTTTTTCTAGCTCTTGAATACGACCGGCTCCTTCCTTTTCCTCTGTCTGGTTTTCAGCATTTGCTTGCTCCTCAACTGTCGTGTTTTCATCTTGAGCTGTTAATTGTTCGTTGTCTTGTTCGTTCGTTTGTACTTTATTCTCTTCCATTGGATTATTATTTTAACGTTGTATCTGCTGCAATTACTTTGCCATATTTTAAAGATGCCAAGATGACATGTCTTAGCTTTTGTTGGTTGTCTTTTTAAAAATGTTATTATGCTGTTATGCTCTCATGCTATCGTCTAGCATTACATTTTTACTCTGTATTGATAGAAGGCCCCAAATGGCCATTTCATGTAGGTGATGCTATTTAACAGTTCGTACTATTGGTTTTCAAAGTCTCTGAATAAAAAAGTAGAATTTATTCTACAATAAAATCAAAGAACCAACAACCAAAAACTATATCTTCTTAGATAATACTTTTTCAAGTTGGTATATATCTTGGTTTTTACCTACCACTATTCCTTTAGGATTAATCAAAAACCGAGTGGGCACTTTTTTCACATCAAATAATTCTGTTAAATTACCTTCCGGCTTTTCAAAATCACTGGTATACTCCATGATGTGATAATCCCAAGGAAGTTGATCTTTCTCAATTGCCTTTACCCAAGCACTGCTATCTCGTTCAATGGCAATACTTACTATTTCGAAGCCCCGTCCATCAATAAACGTTTTGTTCTGGAACGATTCATATAATTTTACTAAATCGGGATGTTCTTTTCTACAAGGAGCACACCAACTCCCCCAGAAATCTATTAAAATATATTGTCCCTTAAAGTCGTTACCTGCAAGGAAGTTTCCATTTAGGTCTTTAGAAGACCAATTTGTACCATCATTTCCCACTTTTAGGCCAACCTGAGGACTTTCTCTGCGTATAACAAAAGCGGCGACAATGATTAAAAAAAGGATACTAAAGGTAATAATCCAACCTTTTTGATTCATATCGATAAAAATTCATTGTGTTGTGTAGAGTGTAGAGACCCTCTACACTCTACACAAAAACGATTATATTGAAGCATCTTACAAAAGCTGCTATTATCAAGTTGAATTTCGTTAATTACTTAAGTTCTCAATATAAAACATAGAGAATTTACAGTAGTTTAACTTTTTTTGTATTCAAATACTGAGTATGAAGTCCATTGATCCAAATACAAGCTCAAATAGGTCATTGCATCACTTCTTAATTGGTGCCGTTTCTCCCAGACCTATTGCCTTAGTCAGTACCATCGACAAAGATGGTAAGCTAAACCTTGCACCTTATAGTTTTTTCAATGTTTTTTCTTCCAAGCCTCCTATCTTGGTTTTTTCCCCCAGTAGAAGAGGAAGAGATAATACGACTAAAGATACATTAGATAATGTACTGGCTGTTGAAGAAGTGGTTGTCAATGTAGTTCCCCATGACTTGGTTTGGCAAATGTCCATCACAAGTATGGAATACGAGACAGAAATCAGCGAGTTTGATAAGGCCGGACTTACTCCTATTCCTTCTGAATTGGTGAGTCCATCCAGAGTGAAAGAATCTCCTGTTCATTTTGAATGCAAGGTCCAACAAATCATACCTATGGGAGATAAGCCCGGGGCCGGTAACCTGGTGATTTGTGAAGTTTTGCTTATACACTATGATGACAGCATCATGGACGAAAACAACTTCGTCGATCCTCATAAAATTGATCTGATGGGTAGAATGGGGAAATCCTACTACGTAAGAAGTAGTGGCGAAGCCATTCATGAAATTACCCGTAAAGACAGAAAAGTAGGAATAGGCTTTGAACAACTCCCTCAAAAAATATTGAGTAGCCATATACTTACTGCAAATAATTTGGGACAGTTGGCCTCCATCGCCAGAGTACCCGATACAGAAGAAGTACTAGAACTTAAAAATGACCCCAAAGTGGATAAAGCACTTCATTCTGATGAACCTGAAAACAACTTACACAAATTGGCTCAACGCTATTTGGAAGAAAGCAATACGGAACACGCTGCTAAGATCGTTTGGTTGTGTGAATACATATGATGTTGGCTTAAAAATTTAAGGGTGTAAAGGTTTAATTATTAGACCTTTACACCCTTAAACTGCCCATACACCCTATACAGATATACTAAAATCGATCTCTGTATTGTCCCCAATATTCAAGCTTTGTTGCAATCCAGTGATCGCAGCATCATTGCCTACCACTGACTTTTGAAGAATAATTTCTTTAATAGAGGCGTAGTTTCCTATGATAGAATTTCTGACAATTGCGTTGGTAATTTTCACATTGTTACCAATTGTTACATGAGGACCTATAATAG
>JBCBCD010000671.1:922-4486 GCA_038530915.1 Bacteroidota bacterium | reverse complement strand
ATTTGGTTGTATTGCCAGGCAATATCGTGAAATACACTGGTAAAACGTTGAACATAACTCATCAAAGTGACCAAGCCACCAATTAAGAAGAGTTCTCCCGGCACATAGTTTTGATAGATGTACCCTACTAAAATTGTCACATATATTAAGGCAATGCAAAAATCTACGACGAACCACTTCCATTCATTGACAACGACTTTTCGCATAAATGGTGGAAAAATATCCATTACCTTTTTTAGTAGGCCTTTTTCCATTCGTTGCTCTAAGCGAAGCGTAATAACCGTTATAATATTTGAAAGGCTATCGAACAAAGTAGAGTAAACAACATGTTCTTTTTCATTCGATTCTTTCAAAGCTGCAATAAAAGGCTTATCGAATTTATAGATCACAAAAATGATACACATTCCCATTAGTACTGCTACTCCACCAAATATGGGAGCAAAGTAAATCATTGCACCAAATGAAAAAACAAACTTGGCCAATGCATGAAAATACATAAAGCCATTTTCAAAAAAGCCTTTCAGGGCATCATACGCCTTTCGAAGTCGGTTGATGGTTGCACCACTGTGGTTGTCTTGGTGCCATTTAACCGGCAAGTTCACAGCTTTATGGTACAACTCATGCAAAAAGTTTTTACTTAGGTTGAAGGCCAGTCGTCTTTCCACCACTCGGGCATTGCCGTGACAAATCCAGTCCAATAACCAAATGATAAGATAAGCTATGGCATATTGCCAGGTAGAGCGAAGTACGTCGATACCTTCCAGCTGCAACTGATTGATGAACCACCCCCAAATGATTGGATTCATGGCATCAAAGATATTGCTCAATGAAAACATGGAATAAATCAGAACATATCGCTTCTTTTCATTGCGCGCATACTTCCATGCTGTTGTTAGCATGTTAACGTATGGATTCGATTTTAATTTAAAAGAATAGGCCATGAGAATGGGTGTTTCATATACTAGTTATACTTTCCATTCCCAGCAACCTCATTTGCACAGAAATCGTTCCAATCAAATCTTAATCTGACTTTTCCGTACTCTTTTTTAAGAAATTTATGGTTTGCATAAAATCAAAAAGCCCTGTTTTCAACAGCTGAAACTTTTCGGCTATAAAAATGGCAGGCTTCCTGGATTTGATGTATTCCTTGGCAGGAGGAATTTTGAGTGCCAACAAGACGCTAGCTATCATAAAAAGTAATGCACCTATAATTACGTCCATAGGAGCTAATGATTTTGCAAAGAAATAATACAGGCTGATTCCTGTAAAACTGCCATACAATAACATGTAGTGAACGATGTAAATATTCAAAGTACTCTGTCCGATGATGTTAAACAGGTTCAGCTTTGCCAACTGTTTTTCAAACAAAAGGAAGATGGCAAAAAAGATCAGCACATGACCAAAACGAATGAATAGATAGTTATTCCAAGCGATGGCCTTAAATAATTCTATGTCAGTTAAACTATAGAGTACCATCAACACCAAAGAAGATTTCATACTGATCAACAAACCCGCAGCAATCATTGCGAAAGCAATATAGGGTTGACCCAACCACTTCTTGTGATACTGAGTTTTATACACCACACCTATAAAGCCTCCTAATAACGTATAGCCTATCCATGGAAAAGGTGTGAAAACAGAACCATTAGCCTTACTTAGATAATTGCTAATGAAAACAGGAAGTGACTCATAGGTCAGATCTGCATAGATGGGTTCAAAAGTAAAGATCAGAACACCAAAAATCAGTAAGGCCCATTGAAATGCTTGTATAGGCAGTTTTTTTACAAGCCAATACAAACCGGCAACTGCCAATAAGCCTAGGCCAATACAGTGTAAAACATCTACTTTCCAGAACGAAGGTCTAAAGTCTAGAGTAAGCAAACTGTATATGTTTGTTCTGAGAAGGTAGCCCCATAAGATAAGAGAGAACCCACGCCTAACGGTCTTTTTGATCCGCTTCTGTCTATAAGCAGAATCATCCTTACGAACCAGTAAATAAACTAAAACCAATCCGGTGACTGTAAAGAAAATGGGGGCTGTAAATCCTTTATTCAGCATCCATGTATTGTATACAGGATTATCAGGATCTCTATAAACCGGATCTAAGAGAGAATAGATGAAATGCCCTTGTAACATCATTAAAATCGCATAAGCTCTCAGCGAGTCTATGTGATGCAAACGTGGACTAGTGTTTGAAGCGTTGGGCGTATGTGTCATTTTCCAATAATGGTGTACGGATATTCCTACAATGCAAAACTACTTCTTTTTATTGTACTAGAACATTAATTATCAGTTCTTTAGCCAGAAAATTTGTATTGACTTAAATCCAGAAATATCCCAAATGAGGCTAATCTCAGAATGATCATTAATTAAGAGGGCTGGTAAAAATATTAAAATAAGTATTTGGGTATTAATCAAAATAAAGTGTCAACGAAAAAATAAAAGAGTAAAGTGAAAAAAATTCCAACCTTCGTGGAAACGATTAGTCATTCAGTAGAAAATATGCTTGATGGTACTTTTTATCTAGCATATTTGAAAAAAATATTTTAATAGAGTAGGGTGAATGCAGAAATCGATCCATCTATATACTGAATCACCTGACTGAATTTTTTTGAAAGATCTAAATCATCTAACATCATGAAAAGGAATCTTACCTTCTTTCTACTATTTATTTTCGCATCAACAAGCATGTATGCCCAATATTCCATTAAGGGAGTTGTTAGTGATGAAAATGAAAAAGGACTAGCATTTGCAAATATTGTTTTGATGAGCATGCCGGATAGCAATATGCTCAACGTAGTGACTTCTACAGACAGAGGAGCATTTGCTTTTTCAGAAGTAAAAGAAGGTAAGTATGTCTTAAAAGTTATGTTATTAGGTTTTGAAGATGATTACTCAGAGGTATTTGAACTAAATGCAACAACACCATCATTTGAATATTTATCAACTCTGGAGACAGAGGCTCAATTACTGGATGCAGTTGAAGTAACAGCTAAGGTACCTTTAGTAGAACAGAGGGCAGATAGAATGGTAGTCAATGTATCACAGAGCCTCACTGGATTAAATGGAAACTTGATAGATGTGCTCAAAAAAGTACCTGGTATGTTGGTGGTCAATAATCGCATCAGTCTGGCAGGTCAATCTAATATTCGAATTCTTATCAATGGTCGGCCAACCGATTATATGGATGTCACGGCTTTGCTACAAGAATTGCCGGCAGACAATGTGGAAAAGATAGAAGTAATCAATCAACCTGGTGCAGAATTTGAAGCATCGGGTACAGGTCCCATCATCAATATCGTATTGAAACAAAACAAACTTTTTGGAACTAATGGTACTTTTCAGGTGGGAGTAGGTCGTCCTGAACAGTGGAGATATAATACAAGTGTTTCATTAAATCACCGTCAGGGAAGTCTTAATTTTTATGGTTCTGCAGGTTATAACCATGGTGCCTGGAACGAAACTTTCAGTCTGACACGTAGAATAGGTGGCGATGTGTACACTCAATCAACCTTGCAACCATCCAGACCACGAACAGTAAGAGGTAATGCTGGCATAGATTGG
>JBCBCD010000671.1:0-912 GCA_038530915.1 Bacteroidota bacterium | reverse complement strand
AATGACAAGCATAGCATTGGTGGTTCTTTTAGCAGTGTGTACAGTACCAATGATAGAAGCTTTATTAATACAACAGACATTTTATATGACGATAGCAGGCCTGATAACCGTCTGGTTACTGAGAATGTGCTGGATAGATCACTAAGGTATTTTTCTACGACAGGCTATTATGAATTTAAAATAGATACGATGGGGCAAAAACTGGATGTTGATTTTAACTACACCAGTTTTGACCGAGATAATACCAGTACCTTATTTACTGAAAATATAGCTGGTGAAGACCTTGGTTTTTCAGATCAACGCAATGAACAACCCGGTACTACTGAAATTTATGTTGCACAATTAGACTATACTAAACCTTTCAGTAAGGCTGTCACGCTACAAGCTGGTGGTCGTTATAGTTCTGCTTCGTTGGATAATGACCTTAGGGTTTTCAACTTTGAAAATCCAGATTGGAATTTGAATACCCTCCAAAGCAATCGATTCCTGTTCGATGAAACGATCACAGCTGCCTATGCTAAATTGAATCTTAAGACAGATGATTGGGAAATTACTGCAGGTTTGCGATATGAAGACAGTAGGTCGACCGGATATTCTGTGACCCTTGATTCTACTAATGTACGAGATATTCGTAGATTCTTCCCAAGTGCCAGTGTAAGCAGGAACATTGTTGGTGATTTGGGCGCAGCTTTGGCTTATAGCTACAGAATTCAAAGGCCGAGCTATTCTGACTTGAATCCTTTCGTGATGTTTTTGGATCCACTTACTTCTGAGAGAGGAAATCCTTTCTTGCGTCCCGAATTGACACACAGTGCCAAGTTGAGTTTGACTTACGAAAAACAGCCTTTCTTTAATTTAGAATATAATCGTACTAATAATTTTATGGCTCTGGTTACAGAGCAAAATGATGCG